>CAYGTM010000107.1:0-7432 GCA_964352795.1 uncultured Phycisphaera sp. | reverse complement strand
GCCCGCGGGTGCGGGGTAGGGCGAGTCGGCAGTGCTGAACTCACCGGTGGCCAGGTCATAGATGTGATGCACGCCGCCGTTCGCGTTCGCGTTGTCGGTCAGCAGGAAGATCCTCCCGCCGCCCGCCGCGAGCCCGTCGACATCGGTGACGCCCGCAGGGAACTGGGCGACCTCGGTGAGGCCCGTGCCCGGCGCGAGGGGATCGACGCTGTAGATCCAACGCCCGCCCGTGTCGTCGTCGTCGGCCAGATAGATCAGGCCGTCGCCTTCGTTGGAATCGATGCCGCCGATGGCGTACAGGCTGCCGGTGTCGGCGTAATCGAGCACGAGGCTCAGCACGCCGGTGCTCAGGTCGATGGTGAACAGGCCCTCGGGCAACCCGCCGCTGCCCAGCGTGCGCGTGCCGTAGAGCGTGCCGGTGTCGGCGTCGTAGGCCAGGCCGTCGACGGAGATGTCGTTGCCCGCGGCGTCCTGGGTCTCGACGAGCTTGGTGGGGTTCAGCAGGTCGTCGTAGCTGATGACGTAGATGTCGTCGTTGGGCCCGTTGCGCACGCTGGCGAAGAAGCGGCGGTTGCGATCATCGCCCGCCAGACCGCCGAAACCCGGGGCCGTAGCGGGGATGCCCAGATCGTTCTCGATGTCGAACAGGAATGTGTTGCTGTCTCCCAGGTTGAAGAAGGCTTCGGGCTGGTTCTCGCCAAAGACGGGCTTGGTGATGCCCGTGGTGAACTGGGCGTGGGCGGTGCTCGCAGTGGCGGCAAGCCCGGCAAGAACGCTGAAGGTCGTCATCTTGGTCATGGTCGTCATGGTCGATAGTCCTCTCTCCCGCAGGGGCGGGGTTCCTTGGTTTCTCCCCCGGATTCGGTCAGGTGGGAAGATATCCCCAGACGCACAAATCATTCGGCAAACCCACCGAAACGACGGATGATTAGCGCCGCGCGCGGGGAGATATGGATCGTGCGAACACGCACGGATTCAAGATGGGCAATGCCGTTCGGTGTCGAGCGGGGTCAGGCCCGGCGATCGGATCGCATCCATGACACGATGGCGTCGACATGACTGGTCGGCGCCTCACGATCCGGTCCAAACCCCTTGCGCGCCACGGCGATGAGGAACTGGGGCTTGCCGCCGCCAGAGGTCCATCGCTCCTCCATCGCTGCGGCATGATCGATGGGCCACATGCCCGGTGGAAGGTCGGGGCTGTAGACCTCATCCGTGGCGTTCTGGCCGATCCAGCGTTCGACGATGAACCCACTCTCGATCATCGCGGCGAACTCGGGCAGGCCGAAGTCGTGGACGTGGTACGGCGTGGGGCCCAGGCGATTGGGCGTGCTGATGACCAACGTGCCGCCGGGCTTCAAGATTCGATGCAACTCGGCGATCAAGCCCGTGGCGTCTCGAACGTGCTCGATGGTCTCGAAGCTGGCGGCCACGTCGTAGGTGTTGGAAGCGAGCCCGGTCTTGCACGCATCGGCGGCGTGGAAGGCACACGCCCCTTCGAGGGCATGATGTCGGCGGGCGTACTCGACGGCGGCCGGGTCGAGGTCCACGCCGTCGGTGGTGGCACCAGTAATCACGCGTAGCAGGCCAGAGCCGTAGCCCGTGCCGCTGGCGATGTCGGCGATGCGCTTCGCGTCGTTCTCGAGCGCGATCTCGGCGGCCAACTCGTACCGCCGGGCGTGCAACTCCGTGCGCGCGGGCGGAATGATCGGCAGCAGGGCATCGTGCCGCTCGCCACGGTTGTCCACCAGCCAGCGGGCGTCGGCGAGCGGCATGCCCCGGGCCACGAGGCGCTCGACCGTGGCGGCGGCCTCCCAATCACGATCGTCGGGAAGGTAGAGCGAGACCACCTTGACGGCCGTGTCGGCAAACGCGGCGTGGGCACGCTGGCCGAGTGCTTCCTCATGTTCGGTGGTGCTCAGGACGATGGCCTGGAAACTTGGCGCCCTCGCGGCGTCGGTCGGGGTAAGCACCGGCACACCGGCGATGGCGTCGCGCGTGGGCTTGTCGTCCAGAATGGCGGCAACCTCGATGCCGTGGTTCAGCCAGGGCTGGCGGATGACAGCCCGGGTGTGCCGGCCCCCGGGGTACAGGGCGATCCGCTTGATGCCGCTCATGGCCAGCCAGGCGGCGGTGCGGTCAAGCAATCGCTCACGGAGCTGGGGCACCAGCGGCAATCGCGGGGCCTTGGGCTGCCAGGGCTGCCGCTCGTCGCGGGCAGGCGGTTGTTGCGTGTGCAAGGCGGTCACGGTGGAGTCATCGGCCATCTTCTGGTGCGGACACGAACGCGGGGCCGATGGACGGAGCATGTCCGCCGTACCGGCTGTTCGCGCGCCCGCTGGGGCTGGGCCCTTGCTCGACATCGCGCGATCGCTCTGGCCATTGGCCAGCGAGCGGTGGGGGGTGTACGGCGGGGTGCTCGAAGGCGTTGGCGCCGCGCTGGCAGCCGCGCCGGCGGTGGGCCTCGAACCCACGATCTGGCCCGAAGGCGAGAGCCATCCACCGCCATTAGTCCTGGCGGGATTTCCTTCGGCGGAACTGCTCGCGCGGGCGATCGACGAGCGACCCGACACGCTGGGATATCGGCCACGAGTCATGATCGTTGAGCCGCAAGGCGAAGTCGCGCTGACGGCATTGACCCGATACGCAGCAATGCATGACAAAGCGGCGGCAGTATCGTTGCTCGAAGCCCCGGGCGTCGAGTGGTTCGTCGGGCCAGAGGGCATGGCCTTGCTGGAACGATGGTTGGTCGAGCGGGTGGACGACCCGTTGCCCGGCCAAGTGCTGGCGGTCGGGTCGCCCGCCGGACTGCCCGCCGGCGTGACGAGGGTGTTGAGTGAGGCGATCGCCCGGCAGCAAGCGATGATGCGCCAGCGCGTGGACGCCCTACGGCAATGGGCCAACAACCGGCCGCGGCGAGACACGCTCGAGCAACGCTGGCGAAGCGGAGGCGAGCTTCGCATCCTGGTCTGCACGACGCGCTACTCGACCTACATGCGGCACGCGGCGGCGGACCTGGCGGACGCCCTGGGAGCCATCGGCCACGAGGGGCGCTTGCTTCTTGAACCCGACGACCACACCCGCCAGACGCAGCCGCACTACATGAGGGCCGTGCTTGAGTTCGACCCCGACGCCGTGGTGCTGCTGAACTATCTCCGGCCGCAGATCGGCCCAGTTCTGCCGCCGCATATTCCGGTGGTCACATGGTCGCAGGACGCGATGGAACATTACTTCCGCGGGGCCCAACCCCCGCGAGCCGGGCCGCGAGATTTCGTGGCCGGGCTGTTGTATCCCGAGCTGCGCACGCGACTGGGTGTGCCAGAAGAGAGAATGCTGTCGTGGCCCAACGCGGTATCGCCGAGGAAGTTCCATCGAAAGACTGTTGATGGGCAGTTCGAGCACCTGCGCTGCGACGTGGCGTTGATGACGCGGCACTGCGAGACGCCCTCGGCCTACGTTCGACGCCGGATGCACGCCACCGGCGCGACAACGATCATGGGCCAGACCCTTGTGGCCTTGGAACCTCGAGTGCCCGCCGCTCTCGAGCGAGCCGCGCGCGAACATCGCTGGCTAGCGCGAGAGCTGCGGGCGGAATGCCACGCGGCACTGCGCGAAAGTACCGGCCGCGTGCCCGCCGAGGACACCACCGAGTCCGTACTCCAACAGATCGCCATGCCGCTCGCGGATCTGCACTATCGCCAGCAAGCAGCGCGATGGGCGGCGCGGGTATGCGAACGCAACGGCTGGCGATTGCACCTGTACGGAAAGGGCTGGGAAACCCACCCCGAACTGGCCGCCCACGCCCGCGGCGAGCTCGCGCACGGCGAGGAACTCCGCGCGGCCTACCAACTCGCGGGCGTCACCATCCACGCCTCGGTGCGAGGCCAGAACCACCAGCGCGTAGCCGAAGCGGCGATGAGCGGCGGGCTGCCCATCGTGCGGCGATGCTTCGAGGACGCCGATCGCGCGCGGTGGTACCAGCTCAACGCAATGGTCGGCAATGTCGAGCCAGATGGCCAAACCAAGGACGGACGGCCGACCTTCGTGGTTGCCAACCACGCCGGCCTGATGTGCGTGGCCGCACTGTGGGGGCGCTGCGGGCTGACGCTTGGCGAGGACGGCCTGGTCTCGCCCTCGCCCTACGAGATGGGCATCCTGCGCGAGTGCCCGCTCGGCAAGCCCCGGTTGCCGCACGAAGACCCGGCGTGGCCGCTCATCGACGTGGGCGAAGTCGGATTCACCGACGAAGAGGGACTCGAACGCATCGTGCGCCGATCGATGGACCCGCGCTGGCGTTCGGCGTGGTCAGCGGCGATCGACACCCGGGCCCGCGAGCGGTTCGGCATGGATCACTTCGCCCACGCGATGGTCGGGCTGGTGCGCATGAGCTTCGCCTAGATCGATGAGTTCGGTTGGCAAGCCCGTCGCGAGACAGCGTTCGAGCATCTGTTCGTCCAGCACGAGCAGGCCATCGAGGCGGAATGCTCGCAGGCCAGCGTCGAAAGCGCGCGCTGGCAGGCCCATGTGCGTGCTCGGGTCAATCGTCTCGTCATCAAGCCAGCCCACGATTGGCGCACCATGACGAATCGGAGCGGCCAGAATCGGCGAGCGCTCCGCCGTACCGACGACGGACAATCGGACACAACCGCGATGGACCAGGCGCTCGATGGCGCGCTCGGCGGCGTACACGCCGGCTTCGACGTGCATGTTTGGAGACACGGCCACACCCAAGCCGCGGGCGCGCCAATGGTCGATCGTTGAAGGATGCGGACGCAATGAGGCGGCGCGTACCAGAACGGCGTCGCATCCGGCGGCCGGCGCGTCATGCGCGATGGCGCCATAGCCCGCCAGCGACAGTTCACGCTCAAGCCAACCGTCGGCATCCGATTCCCGCACGGGCGAGCGCGGCGCGAATGGCCATTGCTCGATCGTGCGCACAGCATGGTCATTGCGATATTGCAGCCGCAAATCGTCGCATCCCACGCCACGCGCCTTGAGCCGCGCGGCCAGTGACAGGGCCCGGTCGTCATCGAACGCAACGCGCTCGGGCTCGAACGCCATCGCGGCGTCAAGGACCGCTCTCGCTCGCTCGTGCTCGGAGGCGATGGGATCAAGAACCACCTCATGCACGCGAGGGTGGCCGAGCGCGGGCGTGTGGGTGTTCTGGAAGTTCAGCGGAGACACACCAACGCACAACAGGTGAATCCCAACGTCATCGCGCATGGCGGCAAGTGCCACATCAAAGGCCGGGGGATGCGGCTGGCGATGGTCGCACATCACCACATGCAAGGTGGTACACGATGCGGGCCGGATGCGGGCTCGGGCCATGCTGGGGATGGGGTTGGTGTTGCCAGTAAAGTTTGCATCAATCAGGGCACGAGCGACGTTGGCCGTGGCGTTGGGGGTGTGCAGGTGATCGAGGATGGTGCGTTGATTGGTAAGATCCGGCCCGGCCATCAGGGCATCGAGCATTGGCGCACACGACGAACATGGCTCGATCGGAAGCCCTTCGATTGGCGAACTTTCCGGCGTTTCCTGCCACATCCACGCCCCAGGTACCCATGCGGGCCACGGGTGCGGGTGTGCGACGGCTGTCGGAACGCCGGCGAGCATCGACTCGACGGCCAGCGTGCTCGCCGTCGTGATCGTGGCCCGCGCGCCCGCGAGTGACTCTATCAACGGTGCGGTGTCGAGCGGCACGCCAATCGACGAAGCGAGACGCGCATCGATCCGCCAGCGCGCATCGATCGAGCGACGTGCCAGCTCGTCGCGCAAGACAATCAGCATCGCGCACACGCGCTCGAATGCCGCCTCGTCCATCGCGGGCGTGAGCGCGGTGGCGACGAGCAGCCACTGATCGGGCTCAACCGTTCGGCGCGCCTCGGCAACACGCTGCGCGAAGCCATCCAGCCGCGGCAGGCCGGTGGTCACAACGCGATTGCCGAGTTGTTCCAGTATCTTCGCCTGGAGCGGCCCCATCGCAAGAACGACATCGTGCGGCGTGCGTTGCAGGTGATCCGGGCCCAGCCACGGATTCATATACGTATTGGCATATTCGACCACGCCGTCGACGAGCAACACCGTGGGGATGCGCCGCTCGCGAGCCAGACGTGTGGGTGCGAGGTGGGCGTTATGGCTCAGATCGGCAAAGCCGACGGCGTGCGCGCCCTCGATGACCCGCGCTCGCGCGTGGTGGCCGAAACGCATCTCGCGGTCCCAAAGGCGTTCATACAACACCTCGACACCCAACGCCTGCAACGCCTCGGGCACGCCGGCGAACGGGTCGAGCGGGCGACGGCTGCCGAAGAGCGCGATGCGCTTCACGCGCTCGCGCCGATGCGGAAAATCTCGCCCGCGACGGGAGCGGGCCGGCCAGCGACGCCGGCCAGGAATCCTGCGGCCCGCGCCGCCATCCGCCACGAGCGAGCGCGGGCGAAGAGGTCATGCACGTTGACGCTCAGCGCGGGCTCAACGGCCATTTCCTCGAAGTGGGCATACTCGCTCGCAGCGCTCTCGGTAAGAAGGGCCCGCGCGTCTTCCATCGACTGGGCCGAACCGTCGAAGCGATCGCCGAAGACGGCCGTGGCGCACGCGGGGTTCGCGCGGTGCAGGGCCAGGGCCTGGTGCCCCAGCAAGGCCTCGCGCGCGAGGATGTTCGCAGGCGCGTAGCGGTGGTGATGCGTCACGCTCGCTTCGGGGCGATACACCACCGTCGCGGCGTGCTCCGTGGTGACGCGATACGCCCATTCCAGGTCGTCGAACATCGGGAATCGCAGGCGATCATCGAACGGCACACACATGGCCCGAGGCACGGAAAGGTTCAGCGTCCACGCGTGCCGAAAGCCCCAGTCACGGTCACGCTCCACGGTGTTCATGTCGCTATAAAAAAACAGCAGCGCCGTCTCGCGCGTCATGCGGTCAAGCACTCGATCATCCCTCGGCACGGCGAAGGGCGCCTCGCCCAATACCAATCGGGCGGCCCCCTCATGGTGCGCGGCGCGGTGGTGGTCGATGAGCCCCGGCGATGGCACCACATCGTCATTGAGGAACAACACCAACTCGCCGTCGGCGTGCTCGATCGCGCGGTTGCGCGCGCCGGCGGGGCCCACGGGCTCGCCGGTGATGACCACCACCGAGCCATCGCGCTCCATCGCCTCCAGGTCGGCGGGCGCGTCTGGGCCGTCGATGCTGGCGATGATGCGCAGATTGGCGTCACGCTCGGCCAAAAGCGCGACGATGCACCGTGCGAGCGTGCCAGCGGGCGTGCCTCTGCTCGGGATGATCGCCGTCACGCGCATGCGTGTGTATCAACGGACGATTCGCCCCCCACGCTCAAGAAAAGAAAGTCACCGTGCCGAGGCGAACAGCCCGTCCACGGCCGTCCGCTCGTGGTCGATGAGCCATCGCTTGCGGTCCAGCCCCCCGCCATAGC
>CAYGTM010000106.1:0-7452 GCA_964352795.1 uncultured Phycisphaera sp. | reverse complement strand
CTGCATCACCGTCTTCGTGGGGTCCAGGTCGCGCATCACCGAACCCACGATACGCCCTCCACCTACCATGCCCCGTGAAGCTCATCCTCCCCAACCCACGCGGCTTCTGCGCGGGCGTCAGCATGGCCATCGACGTGGTCGACCAGGTGCTCGACCTCTGCCCGGGCCAGGCCGTCTACGTCTACCACGACATCGTCCACAACACCCATGTGGTCGATCGCTTCAAGTCCCGCGGCGTGCGCTTCGTCGAGGACGTGGACCTCGTGCCCCAGGGCGCCATCGTGGTCTTCAGCGCCCACGGCATCGCGCCACAGGTCCGCCAGCGGGCCCTCGAGCGGGGGCTGCGCGTCATCGACGCGACGTGCCCCCTGGTCACCAAGGTGCACAACGAGGCCATCCGCTACGCGCGGCTTGGGTACCAGATCCTGCTGGTCGGCCACAAGGACCACCAGGAGGTCATCGGCACCAGCGGCGAGGCCCCGGGCGCGACCCAGGTCGTCGAGCGCCCGGCCGACATCGGGCACCTGCGCATCGACGACCCTGCCAGGTTGGTCTACCTCACGCAAACCACCCTGAGCACCGACGACGCGGCCATCATCATCGACGCCCTCAAGAGCGCCTTTCCCGACATCAAGGCGCCACCCAGTGACGACATCTGCTACGCCACCACCAACCGCCAGCACGCCGTGCGCACGCTCGCGCCCATGTGCGACCTGACGTTAGTTGTCGGCTCGACCCACAGCAGCAACAGCAAGCGTCTGACCGAGATCAGCGCCCACGCCGGCACGCCCGGCCGGCTCATCGAGGATGCCGGCCAGATCGACCATGATTGGTTCGCTTCTCCCGGCGACACGATCCTCATCACCGCCGGCGCCAGCGCCCCCGAAGACCTGGTCGCCCAGGTCTGCCGCACGCTGCTGGAACGTTACGGCGGCGAGATCCACGCCTGCGACGTGTTCGAGGAGGACGTGTACTTCGCCCCCCCCGCAGGCCTCAAGCAGATGATGCGCGAGCGGGGCATCGACCCCAAGAGCCGGGCCATCCGCGTGACGAAACCAGAAGTCACCGAAGCCAACTACGGCTCGGTGGCCCTGACCATCAGCGCCCCCACGCTCGCCTGATCCCGGGCACCCGGCGCCGTTCCGGGGCGTCCCGGCGCCATTTGGTAGGCTCCCGGAGCCACTCCGCAGGCTCACCGAGCCACTCCGCGAGCCCTCAGCACCGCTGTGCGGCTTCCGGGCACCATCCCCAGGCTTCCCGGAGTCAGGCCGCGGCGTCCCGGAATGATTCTGCGGAAGTCCAGCACCATTCCGGGGCTTCCCAGAACCGTGCCGGGCTTGCCCAGAACCGTGCCGGGGCCTCCCAGAACCATTCCGAGGACGCCCGGAATGAGAACGTGGCCTCGCAGAGTGGCAAACAGTTAAAACAGAATGATTCCGCGGATCCGTGGTATCAGTTCTGGCTATAGGTCATCCCGTATTTTCGAGCCAGGATCGGCCCGTCCGCGATGCAGCGGCGGTTTTGAGTGTACGGACGTGCCTTGTTGAGAATGAGAATGGCAGGAAGGCGTATCGGACGGCGGCCGGGCCGGAAGGGCTCCGCTTCGCGGGGTCTGGCCCGACAAATCCCCGCCGTAAGGCGGGTGGGCACTCCGTGCGGGGCTTTCAGAGCCGCGCTGCGTGAGCACGCGGCGACTCTGTGGGGCCACTCCTACTCGCTCCCCCGCTCCCAGCGGGGCCACTCCGTGGAGGGTTGTTTCGAGGTTTTCCGAGACTAAGGCGGGCAGTTTGAGGATCATGGCGGCATGGCCCAGGGCTTGACCTGGGCGACCATAGGCCGCTGCGTTGGCTCGCTTGCAACCTCCGCCTACACTGCGCTCCATGCGTTCCCGGCTCATGCACATGATGGCGGTGGCTCTGCTGGCGATGGTCGCCGGAGCCGTGCTGGGTGCGCCGGCCGCTCCGAGGGCGATGCTTGTCGGGCACGGCCACGGGCCGGCAGCCCATAGCCACGGGCACGCGCATGGGCACGCCCATCACGCTCATCACGCTCATGCATTCGCGTCGCGTGATGATGGATCCGCACCGCACAACGAGATGGAGCCAACGGAGCCCAACGAGGCTCCGCATTGCTGCTGCCATCACCACCATCACGAGCCTCCTGTTGAATCCGACGCCCTCCAAGGCCGTGATCGCGAGCGTTTGCCATCGCCGCAGCCGGTCGCGATTGCCGACGCGGCGCCTCGATGGGCGCATTGGGCCCGTGCCTTTGAGCGGGTGCGGCCACATGCCTGCGGGCGACCGCCGGACCACATCGTCCACCTCCGAACCTTCGTGCTGCTGACCTAGATCCGGCTGGCCCGCCCCAGCCGTGCTGTCGCGTGCGCCCGCTGCGAGCGGCCGCGCCCGGTGCCCCGATCCGGTCTCAACGCACACGTTCGGAGTACAACCCTTGCCCACGCATCCATCCCGAGCCGCCGGCCTGGCCGGCGCGCTGCTCTCGCTCGCGGGCGTCGCGGCGATCCTGCCCGGCTGCCAGAGCTACCAGCCCAGGCCGCTGGACCTGCCCGCCCACCGGGACGCCTGGCGTCAGCGCACCGCCGGCGACGAGCCGGTCCGCGCGTTCGCCCGCCGCCTGGCCCAGGCCGGTCAGCCCACGGCCTTCGATCCCGCCGACGGGCTGGAGCTGGCCGAGGCCGAACTGGTCGCCCTTGTGTTCAATCCGGACTTGCGATTGGCCCGGCTGCGAGCGGGCGTGGCGCTGGCCACGGCCGAGCACGCGGGCCTGTGGGAGGATCCGCGGTTTGGCCTGGACGTGCTGACCCTCACCGAGAGCGCGGCCAACCCGTGGCAGGTCACGCCGGGGTTGGCCTTCACGATTCCCATCTCGGGCCGGCTGGGAGCCGAAAAGGACCGGGCCGACGCCGCCCTGTCCGCCGAGCTGGCCCGCGTGGCCGAGCTCGAATGGGCGACGCGCACCGGTGTTCGGCAAGCGTGGTTGCGTTGGTCGGCCGCACGGCTCAAGGAAGAGCAGGCCGCCGCGCTGCTCGGGTCGATCGACGCCCTGGTGGGCTCGACGGCCAGCCTGGCCGACGCGGGCGAGATGCCGCGCACCGAGGCGGCGCTGTTCGCCATCGAGCGGGCAAGCCTGCGGCAAGCCCGGCTCCGATCGCGTCGTGAGGCCGTGGCACTCGAGCACGAGCTCCGCGGCCTGCTGGGCCTCTCGCCAGGGGCGCCCTTCGAGCTGACGCCCTCACTCGTGTTGGACGTTGACCCCGATGGTCTGACCGCCGAATCGCTGGCCATGCAAAGCCCCACGCTCGGGCGGCTGCGCGAGGAGTATGACATCGCCGAGCAGACGCTCCGGCGCGAAGTGCGCGAGCAGTACCCGGACCTGACCATCGGCCCGCTGGCGGAGTTCGATCGGGGCGACACGCTGCTCGGGCTGTCGCTCTCGCTGCCCATCCCCATCCTGAACGCCAACAAGCAGGGCATCGCCGAGGCGCACGCGCAGCGCGAGCTGGCTCGGGCGGAGTTCGAGACCGCGTACGAGCGGCTTGCCGGATCGGTTGCCGCCCGGACCGAGTATCTCTACACCGCAACCGAGCAGCGCCGGGCCATCGAAACTGAACTGATCCCGATCGTCGATCGGCAGATGGCCGACGCCCGCGCCTTGCTGGGGTTGGGCGAGGGCGGTGGCCTGGTCTTGCTCGAGAGCCTGTCGCGGTCGGCCGAGACACGCCTGGCCCTGATCGACGCGCGGCTGGACGAGTCGCTCGCGCTGGCCGAACTGGTCGGCCTGGTCGGCCCGCCGCCCGATCCCCCGCACCAATCCGAGCCCGCCACACCCACGCCGCACACCAATGGCCCGACCCCGACCACCGACGAGGTGACACCATGACCACGACGAACACCCCCACGATCGCCGCAACGAACACCGCGACCACGACGCGCAGCCGGCACGTCCTCGCGATGCTCCTGGCGAGCCTCGTGCTCGCGACGATGGGCTGCTCCAACCGCGGCACCGAGCCCGCCGAGCCGGCCCAGGAGGAGTCCACGGCGGCGACCAACCGCATCGACATTCCCGCCACCGTGCGCAGCAACCTGGGCATCACCTTCGCCCAGGTGGAGCGGCGGCGCGTGGACAGCACGATCCGAATGCCAGGCGCGTTCGAGCTCCAGCCCCGCGCGCGTCACGAGTACCGGTTGACGCTTCCGGCGACCGTACGGCTGGAGGTCGACCAGTACCAACCTGTCGAACCGGGCGACGTGCTCTATCGCTTCCGCTCGCCGGAATGGCCCGAACTCCAGCACGAGATCATCGTGGGCGAGCAGGACATCGAGTCGGCCAGGGCCGACATCGAGGTCGCCCGCGCGCGGATCGACGAGGCCGAACGCCGCGTCGAGATCTTGCGCGATCGACTGTCGTCGTTGACCGAAGCCGAGATCCGCAACGCCGACCTCGAAGCCCAGGCGGCGGAGGCGGATGCGAGCCTGCCCCGCCTGCGTGCCGAACTCAAGCAAGCAGAAACCAAGCTCAACAACGCCGAATACACCCGCGAGCATGCGCTGCACCGGGCTTCTGCCGCCACCGGGATCGCCGAAGAACGGCTCGCCGCCGATGTTGCCGGGCAGGGGAAGACCGTTCCCGCCTATCGCACGATCGACTGGATCGAGGTACGGGCCACCGAGCCGGGCGTCGTCGAGGTGCTGGCCCTGACCAACGGCTCTTTTGCCGAAGCGCCTTCGCTCGTGCTCTCGACGATTGATCCGAGCAGCGTGCGTTTCCGCGCGATAGCGCTCCAGTCGGATCTGGCCCGGCTCGGCGTCGCGCAGCAGGCCCGCATCGTTCCGCCCTCGATGCCCGGCATCGCCATCGGCGATGGCGTGGATGCCTCGGCCACCATCGGCCTCGAAGCGCACCCTGAGCAGCGCACCGTGACACTTCTGGCGACACCAGCGGAAGGACGGGCCTGGATCAGGCCGGGCGTGTCCGCGTTCCTCGAAGTCGTCGCCGACACGACCGGCGGCCCGGCGCTGGCGATCCCTCGCGCGGCGATCGTGAAGGACGGCATCACGCACGTCTTCTTCCGACGCGACCCGCAAGACCCCAATAAGGCGATCCGCGTCGAAGCCGACATGGGCGTCGATGACGGGCGATGGGTCGCCATCAACCGCGCCATGGCGCTGCGCGACGCGGTCAGCCTCGATGGCGCGTTCGAGCTCAAGCTGGCGACCCAGCAGAGCGGCGTCATGCAGAAGGGCGGACACTTCCACGCCGACGGCAGCTTCCACGGCGAAGACCACTAACCGGAGCACCTCCCCATGCTGAAGAAGCTCATCCAGTTCTCCATCGACCACGCCGCGCTGGTACTGGTGCTCGCTGGCGTGCTGCTCGCGTTCGCCGCCTTCCGCCTCCCCAAGACGCCCGTGGACGTATTCCCCGAGCTCAACGCGCCGACGGTCGTCATCATGACCGAGGCCCCGGGCCTGGCCGCCGACGAGGTCGAGCAGTACGTCACGTTCCCGATCGAGACCTCGGTCAACGGCATCCCGGGCGTGCGCCGCGTGCGCACGAGCAGCGCCATCGGGCTGTCGATCGCCTACGTCGAGTTCGACTGGGGCACGGACATCTACCGGGCCCGCCAGCTCGTCTCCGAGCGGCTGGACACCGTACGCGAGGAGCTTCCCCCAGACGCGCACGCCGAGATGACGCCGATCACGAGCATCACGGGCGAGATCATGCTGCTCGCCGTTTCTTCGCAGGAAGACACGGTGCCCCCGATGGAACTCCGCGCGTATGCCGAATATGACCTACGCAACAAGCTGCTCGCGCTCCCGGGCATCGCGCAGGTCTCGGTCATCGGCGGCGAGTTGCCCGAGTACCAGGTGCTCGTGCAGCAGGAGAAGCTGCGTCTGTACGACCTGTCCATCGAGGACGTCGTCGCCGCCGCGGGCGAGTCGCACAGCACGCTGAGCGCGGGGTACCTGCCCGACGTGGACAGCCTCGAGCTGCCCATCCGCCAGAGCGGGCGGGTGCGATCGGTCGCCGACATCGCGGGAACCGTCATCAAGTACCACGACGGGGCGCCCGTCACCATCGGCCAGGTGGCCGACGTCAAGCTCGGGCCGGCACTCAAGCGCGGCACCGGCGCCGAGGGTGGGAACCCCGCGGTCATCATGACCGTGCAGAAGGCGCCGGGCACGAACACACTGGTCATCACCGACGAGATCGACAGGTTGCTCGACACCCTCGACCGTTCGCTGCCGGCGGGTGTTGAGGTCAACCGGCAGGTCTTCCGCCAATCGGACTTCATCAACCGCTCGATCACCAACGTGGTGCACGCTCTGCGCGATGCCGCGATCATCGTCTCGATCATTCTTGTCCTCTTCCTGCTCAATGTGCGCACGACGGTCATCACGCTGACCGCGCTGCCGCTCTCGCTCGCCGTGGCGCTGCTCGTGCTCGACTGGATGGGCGAGACCATCAACGTCATGACCCTGGGCGGTCTGGCCATCGCCGTGGGCAGCCTGGTTGATGATGCCATCATCGATGTCGAGAACGTGTTCCGCCGCCTCAAGCAGAACGCGGCCCGGCCCGAAGCCGAGCGACAGCCGAAGCTCAACGTGATCTTCGAGGCCAGCAACGAGATCCGCCCGGCGATGGTCTTCGCGACCATCATCATCGCGCTGGTCTTCCTCCCGCTGATGTTCCTCGAGGGCATCGAGGGGCGGTTCTTCCGCCCGCTGGGCATCGCGTTCGTGGTCTCGATCATGGCGTCGCTGCTGGTGGCCCTGACCGTGACGCCCGCCATGTGCCGCTATATGTTGCACGCCAGGCCGGGCAAGGGCCATTCGCCCGACGGGTTCCTCGTCCGGTTCCTCAAGCGGATCTATGAGCCGAGTGTTCGCCTTGCGATCAGGTTCCGGCTGCTGGTGCTTTCTCTGGCCGGGCTCGCGACCGTGCTGGCGTTGTGGCTGGCGAGCACGTTTGGCACTTCATTCTTGCCCGACTTTCAGGAGGGGACGTTCACGGTCTTCCTCAGTGCGCCTCCCGGCACGTCTCTCGTGGCCAGCGACCGGATGGCCTCGGCCGTCGAGCGTCAACTCATCGCCGTCGAGGGCGTCAGGAGCGTGACGAGGCGGACAGGACGCGCCGAACGCGACGAGCACGCCGAGCCGGTGAGCAACTCCGAGATCGAGATCACGGTGAACCGTGGTTCAAACACCATCGAGGTTCGTGAGCGGATCTCCGAGATCCTCGAGCAGGTTCCGGGCATCACCACCAGCATCGGCCAGCCCATCGAGCACCGGCTCAGCCACATCCTCTCGGGCACGCCCGCGGCCATCGCGATCAGCGTGTACGGCGACGATCTCGATGTCCTGAGCAGACTCGCCAAGGAGGTCGAGGCCGCACTCTAGCCGCTGCGGGGCGGGCGCGCCCGGGCTGCGG
>CAYGTM010000105.1:0-7485 GCA_964352795.1 uncultured Phycisphaera sp. | reverse complement strand
CCCCCCCACGCGCCAATCCATGTCCCAACCGCCGCCGGTCCACGGCTGAGTGAACACGTTGTACAGCGACACCTGCGTGATGAACGGGTGGACCTCGAGCCCGTACACGTTCATCGCCCAGACACCGCCGCTCTCGCTGGTACTCGGGAGCCGCTGATCACCGAAGTCGATCTGACCGCTGACGCCGATGCTTCCGGGGTTGGCCGGATCGGGCTCGCTCCACCACGGGAACTCTATGGGATTTGCCAGAACATCACTGCGAGCGTCGAAGGCCGCCAGCACCGTGAACGCGCTGGGCACATCATCGCCATCGAACGCATCGATCATGTTCGCCGTCAGGTGCGCTGCGGTGCGCAGGGCGAACAGCCGATCGGAGCCGTAAAACGTCGTCAACCACGGGATGTTCGCGGGGTCCCACGCCCCAGCCTCGCCGGCCGAGGGCATGAGCGCGTTGGCGTACGTCCGGAACAGCGGGTGCGCGTTGCGGAGCAAACGCGCATTGGCCTCGGCCGAGCCGCCACCAATCGGCAGATCGCTCGGTGCCGCCAGCCGCAGCAGGTCGTACCCGTTCTGGAGCATCGAGGGGTTCGCCGCGTTCGGCCCGCTGGCGATGGTGTTCTGGGGCAAGGCCGAAAGGCTCGTGAACACATCGAAGGCGGTCAAGACGGTTGGCGATGCCTGCGTGTAGTCGATGCGCGTGGGAACGCGCGGGATGCCGCCGCTCAGCGTCGTCAGGTGCTGGCGGATGCCGATGTGCCGTAGCGCGAGGGCCGCGTCGGGATCGGTCAGGTCGCGCTCCCACTGCAACGAGCGATTCTCGCGCAGCGGGCTGAAGCTCGGTTCGCTCATCTCACGCCCACCCACCGCGCGCTCGAGGCTCGTCAGGCTGCTCGGATTGTTCAGGCCATTGAACGTCAGCAAATCCGACAAGTCCTCGAGCCCGAACCCATACTGGCGGTACACGCCGGTGGCGGTCGTGCGCTGGGCGGCGTCGCCCCCTTGGCGGAGTTGCAGATACTCCGTGCGCCGCTCATCGGGCAACTGCGGAGGAACGCCAAACATCAGCGGGCCGGCCGGCGGCTGCTCACCGGTGAGCACTTGGCGAAGCGCCCAATACCCCTGATCGCCCACGGCCCGCGCTACGGCGAAGTCGCTGTAATCGCTGTAGTCCTGCGCCCCACCGCTCGGCTGGGGGGCCATGTCGTAGAACTCGCCGAACATCGCCCACGAGTTCTCGAGCGTCAAGACTCGGCGCAACTCAATATCCGCAGGCGTCACGCCAAGCCGATCCGCATTGGTCGGCTCGCCGTCGAAGCCGCCGCCCGCCACCGGCTGCATGATGCCACGGGCCGTGTTGACGTTCACCTTGCCCGACAGATCGATGATGCGCGAGGCCACGAACCAGCGAAGCTGGCCCTCGCTGGGGATGACCTTGCGCGGGATGAACGTGCCCGAAGCGCCCGGCACCGTGACATCGACCAGTTCCTGCCAACGCGAATCGAAGTACCCATCGCCGTCGGCGTCGGCCCACATGTAGCTGGGGAACTCTGGGTTCATGATCCCAACGCCCGAGGGCACGAAATCAATCGGCTGGAATGAACGCAACTGCACGCTATCGAAGTGTGCCGGGATGGCCGGATTCGCGGTCGTCCCGTCGTACTCCAGAGTCGTGCCCGGAGAGCCGCTGCCGTCGTAGACGAACAAGTTCTCACTGGTCCGGTCACGGCCAAGCGAGTCCTGCCCAATTCCCGGTTCGGCATCGAAGTTCCCGCGCACATTGAACAGGTTCACGAACAACCCGTTCGGCGACACGTTCGAGATCTTCGGCCAGTCGATGCGATCGAGGTACGACGGCGTCATGAACGGATCACCCGCCGGCCGGATGAACGTCGGCTCGCTCGCCGCAAGGAACGGATCGCTCGGCCCGAAGGGCAGCAACTCTTGCGGGTTCCCGAACTCAAACAAGTCCGTGGCCGGCCGCGTGGCATCGTCCGACGATCGGAGCGGCGGCAGCGAACCCGTGGGCGTGAACGCCAAGCCGTAATAGTTCTCTTGGGGCTCGGGCGTGGCCGGACCTGAAGGCACCTGGCCGTCGAACGTCCGATTCGGATCCGTCCGCGGCAGGTCGACCGCCTCGGTCACGAAGATCGGCTGGCCCGCACGGTCGTAGCCCTCGAAGTACACCGACAGCGCGTCGTCGCCCACGATGCCAACGAGATAGTCGGCGATGTGCTGGGCCTGACGCTCGACCTCTGCGGCGCGCGTGGTGGTGCGCGCCGACCGGCGATCGCCGCCGCCGATGCTCACATACGCCACGGTTAGCACCGCCAGCAGCGCCAGCGTGGCCACCACCAGGATCAGCGTCGACCCACGCCGGGCCGCGAGATTCCCGCAGGCCGCCCGCAGCGCCTTGGTCGTTCCCATCGTCATGTGTGCGTATCGCATGTTCATGTCCCTCCCCGCAATCCGTCGTTCTGTCTTGCCGCCTTGCGGCGGCGCTCAGTCCAGTTATCGCGCCGTGTTACCCGGCGTGGGAAAGACGTACTGGAACGTTCGTTCGATCGTCTCGTCACCCGGATCGGCCAGCGTCACCGTGACGCGCACGAGCTCGGGCCAGGGCCACTCAAGCGTGTCATTCGCCGCGGCGTCTGGCGTCGCGGGATCATCATCGGGATTGTCTGGGCTGAAGAACGGCAGCGTGTACCCGAAGTACGACACCGTCGGCACCCCAGCCGTCGTTCCCACACCGGTCACGTCCACGCCATGCACAACTTCGGGCAGCACCGGATAGCTGGCAAACGTGTCGCCAGCATCGGCAAAGTCACCCGTAAGCGAGCGAAAGATCTCCATGCCGAGTTTCGGTTCCGCGGTAAACTCCCGCGGTGTGTTCCCCACACCCGTATCGCCCGCGACCGCTGGCTGCCGCAGCCGATACGGCACGAAGAACGAACCAGCCCGCACATCTGGCGTGCCGCGAACATCCTTGTAGTACTGCGGATAGGGCATGACGCGCACGTCGATGGCCGGATCGAAGCTACCATCACGATCCACGTCGATCTCGCGCTCGGCACCGTGCCAGATCATCAGGCCGTCGTCATCTAACTTGCCGAAACTCCACTCCACGATGAACTGTGACACACGAGGGATGAATGCCGAAGACGCCAGGGCGTACTGATCGGCAAGCCGGATCGAACTGCGCGTCGGATCGCTCGCCGCCACCGACAAGGCAGTGTGGATGTCCGGTGGTGCTGGCTCGTACCGCATCCTTGCCAGTTCGGCCTCGGGCACGCGAACGGAGCTGTAGTTCGCCTCAAAGCCTGGCGCGTAGGGCCCAGGGTCAAAATCCAGTTGCACAGGATGGCTCGGCGCGGGCATCCCGTTGATCATCCACGCCTGCTGCACGCCTACAGGCCCCACGATGCGATTCGGTCCCGAATAGAGCGCGCAGTCGCTCGGGGTCAGTCGCACGGGAGACAGATACTCATACAACGCCGGAGTTCCACCGGTGACAAACAATCCTGCGGACGACTGGACGATGCCGCGAATCTCCTCAAGGTTCGTCGTCGCCACGTCAACCAGGCCCGACGCGAACCTCGGGCTCACGTTCGGGTCCGTCACGGTGGCGGCCTCGCGGATCGTCCGCACAGTGGGGAAGATCAGCGGCGTGGCCGTTGAGCAACTCGAATAATCCAGCGCATTTACCGATTGGAAGATACTCTCGGCCGCCGGCTGCAAGCCCACTTGCAACCTGTTATCCCGCCACACGTCCGGATTGCCATACGCCCCGCCCAGACCCGGGGCGTCCGTCAACCCCCCGCCGATACTCACTAGCGCCGTCTCGTGACGCAACAACGTCCATGTGTTGGCGAATCGATTGGGATTGGCCAAACTGCCCGAGGATGCGAAGCCGAGTCGTTCCTCAACCGCGGGTGTTCGATTCATGTCCAACACGTCCGGGAGAGCATATTGGCTCATGCCGTCGGGGTCTTCGGCCAGACGCTGACCGATGCCGTAGTACACGCGGGCACTCGCGCCCTCGGGCACATAGCCGGGCGCTAATGGCTCCCGCGCCGACTGCGAGTCTTTGTTCACGAAGAACATGAGTTCGTCGATCCGACGCTCATTCCACTGACCGATCGGTTGATCGGGATACAAAGGCACGTCGTTGCCATCGTTCGCACTCTCGTGGCGAATGATCATGTACCCATCGCGCGTCATCGCCTCGAAGTCCTCGCGCATCTGACGCTCGAGCACCGCGGCGTACTGCGTGATCGCGCTCACGCTGCGACCGCGAGACACCGTGTCGCCAACCGACGCGAAGATGCTCGCGATGCCCACCGCCACGAACGCCACCGCGCCCACGGCCACCAGCATCTCCACCAGCGTGAAGCCCGCCAGTCGACTTTGGGCCCGGCCGCTGGCCCGCGCCAAGATCCCGGCCCGATTCACACGCCTGTTGGTTCGCATCAGCCTCTTCACAACGGCAACCTTCCAGCGCCCGAGCCAGAGGGCGACTTGATCGAGTTCGGCTCCACGCCCACGCGGAACACGATGGCCGTCGCCGGCGGCTGGGGCACGAACACCACCTGCCGCACCTGCGTCCAGCCGTCCTCGTCGTTCCACCGGGACACGCTGCCCACCGTCCTTGGAACCCACGCGGGCACCGCCGGCCGCACGCGCACTTCGTCAGAACTCAGGACCTCCTCGACCGTGTACACGTTCCCGAGATTATCAACCAGTTGCTGGCCCACCTGCGTCGCCAGCAGCAGGCGGTTTGCGAGCGTCACGCCACCGCCCGGCTCGCGGCCGCTCGCGGTCCCATCGGCCACCAGCGTCAGCACGTTGGTGCGCATGCCGTCGTATTCGGCCCCGAGCGTCATCGGCGGCGCGTACAGGTCGCTCCCAACGCCGGTGGGCAGGCCATTGGCATCCATGCCCACGGGCATGATGGGGTTCGACGATGCCAGCATCTCTGCAAAACCCGTCGACCCCTGCGGCACACGGATACCCGTATCCACCCGACGCACAAACACCGCGATCTCAACCCCCGCGCGCAACTGCTCGGGAGTGCCGGGAAAGATGCCAAGATCGGAATCCGCCAGCAACGCGAACCCGCCCGATTCGGTCGGCGGCAGACGGCGAGCCACGAAGTCCCATACGAACTGCGGCGCATCGACGCCCGACGACGGCGAGGGATACAGCCGGTCCCTCAGCGGGATGCGCACCGGATCGATGCCCCGCACAGGGTCGCCGATCTCCACCATGCCTTCGTTTTCATAACGCCCATCATCGATGGAGTTCAGATCCCACACATACGTCTCGGACCATTGGTCATCCCGCAACCACACGCCCAGCCCATAACTGGGAGCGGCCGTACCGCCCAAGACAGGGCCCGAGCTCGCCGGCGGCTGAATGCCCAGCCGACGCAGGTCGGCCCGTGCGTTCAGGTACGCTTTGGCGTCATTGGCCACCACGATGCCCAGCGTGCGATCCGACGCCACCCGCTGCTCGCGGATGATGCCCGGGATGAGCGCGCCAAGCCCAAGCAGCCCGAGCGCCAGCACGAAGATCGACATCAAAACCTCGATCAGCGTAAAGCCCATCAGGGCACGCGCGCGTCGACGTTGGTATCGTGTTGTGGTCATGCGACCCATCCTCAACTCCCCCCCGCAAGCCGGGCCGCCTCGATGGGCTGCCCAAGATACCGCGACACCAGGAAGATGCGAGCGTCGGACGTGTCCGCCGCCGGTAACGCGCCCGCCCGCTGGTCGCTCGAACGAATCCACAACCCGATGCGGAGGTTGATCTCCCGGTCGGTGATGGAGCCGAACAAGCCCGTGTCATACTCCGGCCCACGCACCGTGCCCGCCACAGGCTGATAAAGCGTGTCAGTGAAGCGGTTCACGCCGTCGGCCCCGATGGCATTGGCCAGCCTTTTCTCGTTATACACCGCAATCTGCCCCACCGGCCCCACGAGCACGGTGTCGGTGGCAACATCGCCGAGCAACTGACGATCTCGTGTTAATTTTTGCATCGGTGACAGAAATGGATCAGGAGCAAGCACCTTGCGCACGAAGCGGCCAAGGTCTTCCTCGCGATCCACGCGGAACGTACTCCAAGGCGTCGTACCGGGATCGCGGAACGCCAGCGTCGGTGCCGGATCAAGGAACAACGCCTTGCTCGTGGCCGAACTCAGGAATCGCCCCGTTCCGCCCTCGAAACGCACCATGAACGACTGCCGCGCTTCACCGTTGTTCCCCGCCGTCACGTCGTAATACGCCGTCTCGGGAAACACCCACTGCCCCGTCGAGCGGTCGCTACCCGTGTAGGTATCCTCGTACCAGCCCAGGTTGTCGGCGAACGCTGTCGCGCTGCTACCACCGGCTCCGCCGAGCGAGGCGGTCCGCAACGCCGTCGGCCTCGCGTACCCACGCACCACCCAGTTCCTCGGCAGCACAAACACCTCCACGCCGGCCGAGGGCACGAAGATATCCCGCTGCACTGGCGGGTTGCTGCCGCCGGCGTCGTCGAGGATGGTCCCCGCGACCTCGGCCACCACGATGCGCACGCGCCCGTCGTCGCCGACCAGGAACACCGCCGCCGCGTCACGCCCCGAACCCGCCCGCACCGCCGCGTCGCGGGTGCTCTGGAGCGCCGCCTGCACGGCGTTGGACGACCCGCTCTGGTTGCTGCTGTACGTCAGGGCCGCGTACGCCGGAATGGCGATGGCAGCCAGCACCAGGATAATGATGATGACCAGGATCAGCTCGATCAGCGTAAAGCCCACGCCACCCCGAAGCCGACTGTCCGCCGCGCGCGTGCTCATCGCCCCACCTCCACCACGTTGTCCGCGCGGCCAAGCCGGTTGAGTTCGGCCAGATCAGGCCCGTTGCCCAGTTCGATCCTCAAGGCCGCTTCGGTCTCGGTCGCCGGCGCATCGCCAAATACACGGTTGGGCCCGGCCGCCACGATCGCGTACTCCGCGTCGCGCAACGCCACGTTGTCCGCCGGATCGCCCAGCAGGCTCGGCACGCGGCGAAGATCGGTCACGTTGGTCGCGGCCGACGCTTCGATCGGCAGCCAGCGGTAATAGCGATATGCGATGCCGTTGCGATCCCGAAGCTCGAAACGCCCCTCTTCTCGATCAACCTCGACCAGCCGATCAGAATCGCCGGCCGCGTCGAAGAGCGGGTCCATCAGGCGACCACCCGCAGTGCGGAACGTCCCATCCCGAGCAGGTTCCCGGAAGCCGGGGCCGTCCTTGCCGTCGATCTCCATGTCGAGCACGCCGATCAGGTAATACGGAAGGCTGTAGATGCTGAAGCGAAGGTCCGGGTTGCCAGAATCACCTTGAAGGAACTGCTGATCCATCCCAGTGGGATCATCCGTTCGATACACCAACGCCATTTTGGGATTGCTCATGGTGTCAATGGGAACACCCGCAGTCCCGCCACCCGGATACATCAACCCGTCCTTCACCAACGG
>CAYGTM010000104.1:0-7541 GCA_964352795.1 uncultured Phycisphaera sp. | reverse complement strand
ACACCATCGAGTTCTTTGACATGTCTGGTGCCGCCCTCACCGGCACCTATACCGACCCCGATGGCTTCGGCCCCGGCGACGGGACGATGGAACGGTTCAGCTTCATCTCTACCGTACCGATCGGCTCGATCCGCCTGACGGGACGGGAGACGGCGTACGACGACCTCTGTATCGCCAACCATCTGGCGCGGCCGACCGACGCGGCCACCCTCAGCATCCGCTGCGGGCTTTGCGACTGCTTCGACCTGCCCGAGGACCCAGCCACTCCCAGGCCCGAACTGTTGTCATTCGCAGCGTCGATCAACCCAAACCCCGGACCGACGAACTTCGACAGCCGGAGCTCGGACCGCTGGTTCGCCCAGTCCTTCGTGGGCCTGCCCCGGGGCTGCATCATCGGGGGCACGCTGACCATCACCGTTCGGCCACTCTCGGGTGGTCCTTCCGGTTCGTTCAACGATTCCCTCTCTCTTGGTCAGGTGGACGGGCCGACGACCACTCTGGCCGACGACTTCACAGGCTGGGCCTACGGCGACAGGACGCCCAGCGCAGCCAGGACACTCTTCCCCGGTGCGATGTGGGATCCGACTTCCCGTCCAGATATGTGCGGCTACACGGTGATCATCGATCTCAACACGCTTGTTGGCACGTCGTCCGACACATTCATCGATCGCATGAACGCGCTTGGGGTGCTCGACGTATTCTCCCAGGACGACACCTCGTTCGATTGCATGGTACTCGACCTCCAACTCGAGCCAGGATGCGATCCGTGCCCACCGAATCCGTGCCCAGCCGACTTCGACGGCGATGGCGTGCTGACCATCTTCGACTTCCTGGCCTTCCAGAACGCGTTCGTGCGCGGCTGCCCGTGAGCCGTGCGATCGGAAGGAGCGTATGACTGCGCTCTGCGCCCCCGCCAACGCGGGGGCGTGGCTTTTTGAGGATGCGAAGCGTGTTTCGCGCGGTCGCTGTGGGTGGCTGCGAATCGAACTATTTTCACGCGGAAGTGAGAGATTCGCCCGGCTGCTCCCAACTCATGGGGAGATCGAGGCGCGAACGGCGGTAGCGGGCGTGCGCCCGTGCGCGAGTTCGCGCGAAGGGGCCTGGGGCCCACAAGAAGAAAGTAGGCAATCCGATGCAATGGACATCAACTTTGCTCCGACGGCGCCGAGTTCACGCTCCCTGGGAATCCCGGTCGCGCGGCGGCGACCGGACGATGCGACCGAGGGGCCCGAGCATGTTGGCGCTGGCCATGGTCGCGGTGGCGGCCATGGGCGGCCTGGGGCGGTTCGCGAACGCCCAGGCAGCCCCGTGCATCGAGATCGAGTTGCGTAGCGGGCAGGTGGGCGGGGCGCCGGGCACCCCCGGCCAAGCCGACAGCCTCATCCGCCGCCATCCCACCACTGGCTCACGTGGCATGGCAATCTCGGTCACGCCGTTCTCCCCATCTTGGTTTGCTGACGCCCGGAACGGACCGCCAGCGACGGTAACCACCCGAAATCCGGCTTGGCTCGACCCGAGTTCATCCTTCCCCAGCGCCCCGCAGTCCCGATGGATCAGCCATGTCTCTGATTCGAGGAGAACTGGGGGCTCGGCGTTCTATGCCATCCCATTCACCGTCGACGCGGCGTGCATCAACCGCGCCGTGCTCGACCTGTTCTGGGCGGTCGATGACAGCCTGGGCGACCCGATAGGCGACCCGTTTGGTGACGCTAACCCGAGTGGAGTGTATGTGAATGGTGATCCGTTGCCTATCAGCGGCGGTACGTTTTCTTCGCCGTTCCAATCCACGGGGGTGCCGATGACCAACCTGGTGCCGGGACAGAACTGGCTGTACATCTATGCGCGCGACTCCGGCACGAGCGCAAGTGGATTGCTGTTCAACGCCCGCGTTCGGGTGTGGTGCTGCCCCGAGCCATGCGAAGTTATCAATCTGCGCAGCGGACAGGTCGGCGGGGTGCCCGGACGGTCCGGGCAGCTCGATGACGTTGTCGAACGTCACCCAATTGTCAGTGGGGGACGCATGCAGCTGTCGTCTACTCCATTCTCAACCGCCGGTGGCTGGTTTCCACACGGGCCCACATGGCAGCCCGCGTATGTGATCCGTGCACACAGCGAATGGATCGCGAGCCTCCCCTGCGATCCGGAGGCCCGCTGGGTCAACTATGATTCAGGTGCCGGGCACGTCGGCTCGGTTCTCTACGCCATTCCGTTCAACGTGGCCTCAACGTGCATCGATGCAGCAACACTCTCGTTGTGCTGGGCAGCCGACGATACGTTGGGCGACCAGATACCCGGCGGCCCGAACTGGTCGGGAGCATACCTGAACGGGGTTCCGCTCCCCATTTCAGGTGGAGGCTTCACATCCGAATCAACAGCGGTGGCGAACGTCGGTGGCATCCTTCAACCAGGGCCGAACACACTGTATCTCTATCAACGAGACTCGGGAACATTCGCCAGTGGCTTAATCTACAGCGCCTCCATCAAAGTCATCTGCTGCCCAACGCCCCCGCCTGCCTGCACGCCACCACCAAGAAATATGGTCCTGTGGATGCCCTTCGAGGAACCCGGAGGCTCAAGCACCACGGCCAATATCCTGATGAATCCCAGCGGCAACGGCACGCTCAGCGGTGGTGTCGGCTTGGGCTACTCGCCCGGCGCGGTCGGCTCGGCGACCAGCTTCGACCAGGGTCAGATCGACGTGGCACCTTACACCGCATTGGCATTGGACAACGACATGACCATCGACGCGTGGGTGAACCTGTGGGACTTCTCGATCGCACGCGAGCACACCATCGTCGATAAGCGCCAGTTCAGCACCGCGTTCCCAGATGGGTGGCGCGGCTACCGGTTCTATGTCGAGACGGCCCCGGTCGTAGGCGGGCCGCTCAAACTCGAGTTCAGCGATGGCGTGGGTGTCGTGCATGTGGCCACAGGGCCCGTCATCTCGCTGAACTCCTGGGAGCACGTGGCCGTCACGATTGATCGCAACGCGTCCGCCCCGGGCGACACGGTCGTCTCGTTTGCCCACAACGGTGTTTGCTCGGTCGGGCTCAGCCTACCTGGCGGTACGCTCACCGGGATTCTGGGCATCGCCGCCACGCGAGTTGGCGACACCTTCGACCAGTCGGTCCTGAACCAGTGGTTCGGTGGACACATGGACGAGTTGGAGATCTTCTCGCGGGCCCTGTCGTGCTCGGAGATCGCCGCCATCGCCGGCGCAGGGTCCGCCGGCAAGTGCAAGGAGTTCTGCCAGGTCGAGTGGGACCGCAGCTTCTACCACGGCGACGCGACCATCAGAGTGCCTGCACGGATCTGCAACAACACCGCCACTTCGCAGACCTACAGCCTGACAATCAACCCGCTGGTGTGCCCGTTCTCGAGCACGTCCAGCCCGGTGGGCATCACGACCAACCCGGTTTCGCCGATAGTCGTGCCCGCCTACGGCTGCAGCACGGTGTGGCTGACCATCCCCCGACCGCCCTTTTCCGGCCTGGGCGATACGAGTTGCTACGAGATCTGCATGACCAATGTGGTCACGGGCGCGAGCCACTGCTGCCAGGGGTCGGTGCAGGACTCGGGCTCGATCTTCATCGATTGGCCAATCTTGGGACCAGGCTCGTCCACGCTGGCCACGGGCGTGCTTACGTCATTCATGATCCCCATCATGAATCCGTCGGGATCGGGAGTGCTGCTGGACTATCGCGTCAGCGTTGTTGGTCCCGACATGATGCTCGACACGACGACGGTCAGCCTCGACGGCATGGACCCCGGCACGCCCATCGAAGGCACGCTGGACCTGCCCGCCGGCGCCACGCGAGACCTGGACTTCACCGCCATGTTCACGCTCGACGATCCGGGCCAGTGGTACTCGATCCTGCTCGAGATGGACCTGGACGGTGACGGCACGTTCGAGGCCGTGGAGTCGATCTCGGTGACCGGTGGCTTGGCCGACCCCTGCCCGCCGGTCATCGCCGAGGACTTCGAGTTCTACATCCCCGAGACCGCCCCATGCGGCATCGGCGGCTGGCAACCGTGGACCGGCAGCACCGACGTGTGCGGCCTGGTCACCACCGAGCAAGCCTTCAGCGGCGTGCGTTCGCTCAAGATCGTCGGTGCGGTGGGCGGCTCGACGGGCCTGGGCGACGATATGGTGCAGCGTTTCGACCTGACAAGCGGCCGCCATGTGCTAAGCCTGGCCACCTACGTCCCGGTCGGTTCCACTGGCCGCGGCTGGGTGGTGCTGCTCAGCGAGTATCCCGCCCCCTTCAACTGGGCCCTCAACCTCATGCTCGACGCCGACGCGGGCGTCATCCGCGACGAGCAGGACGCGGGGCTCAGCAGGCCTCTAGCCTTCGGCCGGTGGGCGACCGTCGAGGTCGTCGTCGATCTCGACGCCGACACGGTGGACGTGTTCTACGACGGCGTGCGGTTCATCGCTGGAAAGAGCTGGACCCTGGGCGTGCCGCCCTCTGGCCCGGCGACCTTCAAGGCCTTGGACCTCTACGCCGACGAGCCAATATCGTCGGGTGGTTCGGGGACAAGCGGGATGTACTTCGACGACATCTCGCTCCGCACGCTGTGCGAGCCGGCGGCCCCGCCCTGCGTGGCCGACTGCGACGGCGATGGATCGCTGAACATCTTCGACTTCCTGTGCTTCCAGAACCGGTTCGCCTCGGGCGACCTCGCGGCCGACCTGGACGGCGATGGCCAGTTGACCGTCTTCGACTTCCTGGCCTTCCAGAATGAGTTCGATGCCGGGTGCCCGTAACCGTCGATCGGAGGGATCGCACGTCTGCTCGCCACGCTCCCGTCAACGCGGGGGCGTGGCTTTTGGTTCCCGAGTTGGTGGAGATGTTGGTATGAAACCGCTCGTCGCATTCTTCGTTCTTGGTGCCGTGCTGGTGCTGCTGGCGGCGGTGGCCATCGGGGCGATGGTCAGCATCGGGGCCGGGCGGCCGAGTTGGCTGCTCATCGGGGTGTTCGTGGCCGATTCGATCGCGTTGATCGTCGTGGCCGCGTACATGACGCTGCGGCGACGCAGCGGGAACGGGCGCTGAGCGGGATGGCGCGGGGTGGCGCGGCACAAGCGGCCGGGTCACTCGAGCGGTGGCGTGTCGGACCCGGCCGACCGCCAGTAGCCCTCGTTTCCACGGATGTAGCTGCGCAGGTGGTCCAGATCAGCAATGCCGATCCACGAGTCCTCGCCTGAGGTGATGAGCTTCGTGCCGTCGGGGCTCACGGCGATCGAAAAGATGGATCGGTCATGGACGGCCAGTTGCGCCAGCTCGGTCCCGGCGTGTGGGTCGACCACGATGATCGATCCCCCCGGTCCGACCGCGAAGAGCACCCGCCCTTGGGGGTGGAAGGCAAGGTCGTACGGCCCCCACGGCAGCCCCGGGATGATGCGCACGAGGCGACCACTGAGCGCATCCCACACGCGCAGCGTCCGGTCATCGCTACTGGTAACCACGATTGAGCCATCGAGCGACCATGTCGCGGCTCGGACGAAGTTGCTCCCATGCCCAGCCAACCGATGGATCGGGCGGCCAGTCTCCATGTCGAGCAAGACCGCTTCGCTCTGCGGGCTGACCGCGGCGCAGAGCAACGAGCGCCCATCGGGGCCGAACTCGATCATGGGAATACGCGACGACCCGAAGCTCAACACCCGCGCCTCGTCGCTGCGGTCCAGAGTCCAGACGTGGATCGTGCCGTCCTGGAAGCCCGCGGCGATTGTTCGCCCATCGGGGCTGTACCGAGCGCACCAGACCCGGTTCGGACCATCGACAAGAGTGAGAACGGACGAGCCGTCCAAGCCCCGGACGATGACGCGGCCGTCGAATCCGGCTGTCACGATCTTGCGGCCATCGGGCGAGAACGCGACGGAGGTGATCACGCCCTTATGGGCCAGTGGGATGGAGGTGATGCTGTGCGGTGCCAGTGGTGAACGGACGTGCAATGTTCCCGCGTCGTCGCCCCAGGCCAGGGTGCCATCCGCAGCGCACGCGATCGAGGTATGGGTCATCGGGGTCGATGCCACGCGCTCAAGCCAGGGCGTGTTGGCGGGCTCGTACACGGCGATGCCAGAGCCCTGTGGCGCGACCACCACCAGATCAGAGGTCGGAGACAACGCCAGGGCTGAGGTCTTGCGGTTGGTGGCGAACGTGCATGTTCGATCGAGGTCTGGCAGAGCCAGATTCATGAGCAGCCCGTCCCGATCCGCGACGGTGAGCGACTGCCCGGACACATGAAATGCGATCCGTTCGATCTCCCTGGCCATCATGTGCCGTTTGGCAACCAGGAATGGATCCCCGGAGATGTCGTACACCATCACCGTGCTGGAAACGGCGAACGCCAGGCGCGTGCCATCGGGGCTGAGTGTCGGGCAACGCACGCCTTGAACGGGATCGCCGTGGGCGTCGTCGTCCAGGGTCACGACCACCTCGGCCTGCCAGTCCGGCGGCCGCCGCACGAGCACGCGACGGCCACTCGACGACCGCGTACCGATAAGAACGACGGGCAGTCCATCCAGGTCGTGTTGCAGGCTGTAGTACCATCCGGCATCGTCGAACTCCGCGACGACGCTGCCCATCCGCATATCACAGATTCTGATCCGCCCTTGCTTGGGCTCGTGGATACTGAGGAGAGTTGTTCCGTGATCGTCGATATACGAATATAATAAGTTTGTGGAGGATCGTATCTCCCCTCCGAGGACGCGACCACGATCAATGTCCCATGTGGCGGCCTTGCCGTCGGACTCAAAAACCACGTACCGGCCATTGGCGCTTCCGTAACTCACACGGCCCACACCGGCGCCCCGCTGCAACGGGGGCCCGGGCTCACATGCCAGCAACCGGCCATCGAGCGACCACGTCCGTCGAGATCCGAGCGTGTCGATGGCCCAGACCGAACTCGAGTCGGCCGAGAATCCGACCGTCGTGCCTTGCTCGGGCATGTCCGCGCGCATCACGCGGGGCAGGCGTGTGTAGAACTCCATCAGCGACCAGGCCGACCTGAGCTGCGCGTCCGTGCCGCCGGAGTACAGCCCCTCATGGTCGGTCATGCCCGCCCGCAGCGCCTCGCCCCACAACAACGCCTCGGCCTGCTCACCATCGCCGCCCTCGGCCATCAGGCGGGCTCGCTGGACGGTGCTGTCCGAGAGGGCCCGCTCTCCCTCGCGTCGGGCCTGGTCCAGACCGGCGGCCAACAGCGCGAACCCCACAGCCGCCAGCAGCACGGGCATCGCGACCAGGGCGATGGCCGCCGACGCCGCCCGGTTGCGAAGGACCAGCTTGCGGAGCACATACATCGTGCTGTCGCGCCGGGCGGAGATGGGGTTGCCGTTCAGATAGGCCTCGATGTCTTCGGCAAGGGCCGACGCGTTGGCGTAGCGCCGCTGGGGGTCCTTGGCCAGGCATCGCAGCACGATGGTCTGGATGTCCATCGGTAATCGCGGCGCATAGCGCATGGGCGGCGTGGGCTCGGTCTCGGCAGCGTGCCGGGCAACCGCGGCCATCGAGCCCTCACTGGGATACGGCGCGTGG
>CAYGTM010000103.1:0-7649 GCA_964352795.1 uncultured Phycisphaera sp. | reverse complement strand
GTATAGGTCGCTGAGCGTCGAGATGACCACGCGGGCGGTGAAGGTCGAGTTGTTCAGCCCGTGATCGGCGTGGGTGATCATGCAGATGTCGAAGGCCCGCGCCATCGCGGCGGTGGGCTTCTCGCCGTTGAGCATGTACATGAAGTTCTCGCTGAAGCCCAGGGACTTATCCGCAGGCACGAACTTCTCGCCCCGGCGGTGGCGATCGAACGCCGCCACGATCGCCGGAGTGGCCGCCAGGATCTTCAGCGACTTCTCGCGGGCGGCGGGCACGTCGTTCGCATTCGGGGTCGGGTCGAACAACGCCAGCGAACTCACCAGCGTCCGCAGCACATGCATCGGCTGGGCGTCCTTGGGCATGCCCTTGACCAGTTCCAGCACGCCTGCGGGCGGGTCATAGTTAGCCCGCAGGCCCTTGGTGAAGGCGTCAAGCTCGGCCTGGGTGGGCAGCTTCTTGTTCCAGAGCAGGTAGACCGTCTCCTCGAAGGTCGAGGACCGGGCCAGGTCGCCGATGGCGATGCCCACATACTCGAGCACCCCCTGCTGCCCATCGATAAAGGACATCTCGGTTTCGGCGGCGACGACGCCTTCCAGGCCTTTGCTGAACTCGGGCATCTTCGGCGAACCTCCTGCTGGTGCGAAAAACGCGGGCCAATGCCCCGCGAGGACGGCTTTGGGCCCCAGTCTAGCAAGGCTGGGCCGAGCCGGAAGGAAATCTCGGGACGCCCCGGGGGTGACGGGCAACGGACAGCCCCGGGGCGAGCGTGGCGGTACCATCGGCCGTGCTGATCCCCCTGGGCACCGACCGACCGCTGAGCCGAACGCCCGTGGTGACCTATGCGCTGCTGGCGCTCAACGTGCTGGCCTATCTGGTCCAGGCCATCTCGACGAAAACCCTGCCAAACCCCGTCGCCGGCCCCGTCGAGATGTTCGTGCTCGACCCGGGCAACAGCGGATGGTGGACGTGGCTGACCTACGCCTTCCTCCACGGCGGGCCGATGCACCTGATCGGGAACATGGTCTTCTTCTGGGTGTTCGCCCAGGCCGTCGAGGACCGCTTGGGCCATCTGGGCTTCGCTGCCTTCTACCTCATCGGGGCGGTCGCGACGGCGGCGGCCCATGCCCTCTTCAATGACGCGCGGGTCGTCGGGGCTTCCGGTGCCGTCGCCTGCTGCACGGGCGCCTACCTCGTGATGTTCCCGCTCGCGGGCGTGCGCGTCCTGCTGTTCTTCTTCCTGATCGGGGTCTTCGTCCTGCCCGCCTGGGTGCTCATCATTCTGGCCATCGCCAAGGACGTAGTGATGCTTGGCTTTGGGGGTGGGAACATCGCCGTCGAGGCCCACCTGGCCGGCTACGCCTACGGGTTCGCCGTCGCCTTTACGTTGCTGGCCACTCGCCTCGTGCCGCGAGAGCCCTACGACCTGTTCACCGCCTTCAACCAGAAACGCCGGCGGGGCAAGATCAGGGGCGCGGTGCGCAGCGCGGGATGGGATCGCCCGATGGCCTCCAAGCCCCAGCGTCGTGAGAAACCCAAGCCACCCGCAGACCCTGCGGGCGAACTCCGCCGCGGCATCGAAAACGCACTCAAGGACCGCCGCCCCGGGTCGGCCGCCACCATGTATCGCCGCCTCATCGACGATCACGATGGCCCCGAGGCAAGGCTGCCCCGCGACGTGCAACTCGACCTGGCCAATACCATGTACCAGCGATCGCACCACGACCTGGCCGCCAAGGCGTATGAAGGCTTCCTGAAGGCCCACGGCGACGACGAAGAGGCGCCGATGGTTCGCGTCCTGCTGGCCCGCGTGCTCGCCGAGCACATGGACGACACGAGCCGGGCCAGGGAACTGCTGCGTCAGGCCCTGCTCGAACTGCGCGACCCCAACCTTCGCGAACTGGCCCAGAGCGATCTGGACGCCCTCGCGTCCCCGTAACCGGAGGCACGCCCATGCCACGAACACGCATCAAGATCTGCGGCGTGCGAGACCAGAAGACCGCCGAACAAGCCGCCGACGCTGGTGCCGACGCCATCGGGCTGGACTTCCGCCCGGGGTCGCCCTGCCAGATCGATCCGAACCCGGCCGCCGACATCCTGTCCGCCTTGCCGCCCTTCACCACCGCCGTCGCGGTCTACGCCGACCCGACGCTGGACGAGTTTCTCGACACCGAGGCCATCTGCCCGGCCCCCTACACCCAACTGCACGGCAAGGAAAAGGACAACCTCGTCCGCCGAATCGGGCCCGACGCCATCAAGGCCATCGCGCTCAACCCGGCCACCCTCGACGCCGACCTTCGGCATTGGCACGCCATCGAGGAAGTCTGCGCCGTACTCATCGAAGCGCCTGCCGACACCGATTGGTCGCAGGTCTCATCAAAACTCGCGCGCTCCATCACCCTGAGCCCAGCAAGGGTCATCCTGGCCGGCGGACTGACGCCCGAGAACGCCGAAGCCATCATCAAGGCTACGAAGCCCTGGGGCGTGAGCGTCTCCGCGGGCGTCGAGGCGTCCGCTGGGGTGAAGGATCCCGCAAAAATCAAGGCCTTCTGCCAAGCCGTCCGAGCCGCCGACGCGGGGCGCTAACGCTCACGCGCCAACGAGCCTGGCGTACAACGATCTCGCTTCGGCGAGGTCTTCGGTTCCCGAAATAATCGCACGACCATCAGGGAAAATCGTCAGCCCATACCGCTTCTCGCCCTGCGTCGCTTCGGCCTTCAACAACGGACCGACGCGCCTGCACGGGCCGTGCGCAGCGAGCCGGTTCGCCAGTTCATCGAGCGACACCATCGCGCCGCTCGAAGGCGTCACCTGTACCGCGCCCCGACCGCACAACGCTTGCGCCCCACTCGACAACGCACCGTCGAGGGAGTCGAACAATCCAAGCCCGCAGCACCGGCACGTTGTACGATCTCCCGCGAGGTCTTGAAGCCGCAATCGCCGACGAGTGTTCTTGAACAGGTCGAAGTCGAGCATCGTGCCGCCGAGCAGGTCAAGGCGGCCGAGCAGCACCTTCATCGCATCGGCGGCCTGTTGCGCGGCCACGATGGCCACCGCCGGCCCGAGCACGCCGGCGGTGTCACATGTGGGCACGCTGCCCGCCGGCGGCGGCTCGGGCAGCACGCACCGCAGGCAAGGTGTCGAGTGCGGGCGATCGCCCGGCACGAACGTCGCCGCCATGCCCCGGCTGGCGATGACCCCGCCGTACACATACGGCACGCCCAGCTTCACCGACACATCGTTGAGCAGGTACCGCGTCTCGAAGTTGTCGGTGCCGTCCAGGATCGCGTCGCAGCCAGCCGCGAGTTCCTCGGCGTTCTCGCTTGTCACGTCGGCGGTGATGGGCTCGATCGTGATCCCAGAGTTGATCGCGCGCAATCGCTCGGCCGCCGCCAGCGCCTTGGCCTTGCCCACGTCCGCTTCGGAGTACAGCGTCTGGCGTTGCAGGTTCGTGGGCTCGACCACGTCCCGATCAACGATGCGGAGGTGGCCCACCCCAGCGCGCGCCAGCAGGTCGGCCTGCGCGCACCCGAGCGCACCACACCCCACGAAAAGCACCCGGCCCCGGGCCAGGCGTTCCTGCCCCGCGTCACCGATCTCGGGCAGCAGCCTCTGGCGGTGGTAGCGATCGACCGGCACGTCCATGCGAGAAGGCTACGCGATCGCACGAACAGAAAGACGAGCCCCTCGCGCAAGCGAGGGACATGGGCGCTCATGCACGCAAAACCCCTCACTCGCGCGAGGGGCTCGTTGAACCGCAATCGATCCGGTATCGCCTACGCGAAGTGCGCGAAGGCCTTGTTCGCGTCGGCCATGCGGTGGACCTGATCGCGGGTGGTCATGGCCTTGCCCTCGCCGCGAGCGGCGTTGTAGAGCTCGTCGGCCAGGCGGCCGGCCATCGGGCGACCACGCTCGCCACGAGCACTGGTGATGATCCAGCGGAACGCCAGGCTCTGCTGGCGGCGGCCCTTCACCTGCTGAGGCACCTGATAGTTGGCACCACCGATGCGCTTCGAGCGCACCTCGACGTACGGCTTGACGTTGTCGATGGCCATCAGGAACACCGTGAGCGAGTCCCCGGGCGCGTCCGGGTTGCTCTCCTTCTTCAGGCGAGCCTCGATCAGGTCCATCGCGTCGTACACCACGCGCGTGGCGCGGGTCTTCTTGCCGTCCCGCATCACGCAGTTGATGAACTTCGAGAGGGTCAGATCGTTGTAACGCGGGTCGGGACGCAGTTGGTCTTCGGAAGCGGTAATCCGGCCGGACATGCGAAACTCCTTTGGCTCATCCGTCGGCCATCAAGGCCGACCGAGTGTTCACCCCGCGATCGAGGTCGCGGGATTACTTGCCATGTGTATTCGGCACTGATGCCCGATGCCCAGTGCCCGATGCCTGTCTTGCTTACTTGCCCTTCTTGGTGCCGTACTTCGAGCGGCCCTGCTTGCGGCCGTCGACACCCAGGCTGTCCTGGGCGCCACGCACGACGTGGTAGCGCACGCCGGGCAGGTCGGGCACGCGGCCACCGCGAACCAGCACGATGGAGTGCTCTTGCAGGTTGTGGCCCTCGCCACCGATGTAGGCGGTCACTTCGCGGCCGTTGCTCAGGCGAACACGGGCCACCTTGCGAAGCGCCGAGTTGGGCTTCTTGGGCGTCATCGTCTTCACGCTCAGGCACACGCCGCGGCGCTGCGGGCAGCCCTCGATGTCGCGCACCTTGGACTTGATCTTCGGAGTCCGGCGCGGGTTGCGGCAGAGTTGATTGATGGTCGGCATGGGCGCGCGGTATCCTACATGGGGCCAATCGAACCACGAAACACCCGCCGAGACCTCTCGGCAGGGCCACGAGTATAGCGCCCAAGCCCATCGCCGGTCTACCGTCAACCCATGACCAGCAGCCCGACCCCAGACATGACCCTTCGTGACTTCCAGCGGCTCATCCGCGATCGCTACCACGCCACCGACAGCGCCCGGGGCGTGCCGGGCACCTTCATGTGGCTCATCGAGGAAGTTGGCGAGCTGGCCACCTCGCTCCAGGACTGCGCCCCCGATCGAAACCCGACCCAGGCCGACCTTGACAACCTCGAAGAAGAGTTCGCCGACGTGCTCGCCTGGCTGACCACCCTGGCCAACATCGCCGGGGTCGACCTGGCGGCGGCGGTCGGCAAGTACACCGACCCGGGACGGGTCGAGGGCGTGAAGCACTAACCGAAAACGAGGCCCTGGCGCAAGTTTGGGTTCTTTTGTTTCTCAACGACACACGAAAAAGCCCGGGCTTGCGCCCGGGCCTCGTTGGGTCATGGATGGTCCCGACTCACCCCGCGCTGCGGGAGCGGGCGGCGGCGGACATGGCGCGGGCTCGGGCGCGCTCGGGGCTCATCGGGTCGCCCGTGCGGGTGCGGTTCTCGCGGAAGAACCGGCTGGGCCGCTCGTCGGTGAGTTGGGCGTTCAGCCGGGTGATCGCCTCGTCGACGATCTGCCGAACACGCTCGCGGCTGAGGCCCACCCGGTCGGCCACCTGCTTCAGGGTGAGTGGGTCGCGGCCGTCGAGCCCGAAGCGGGCGTTCAGGATGGCCGCCTCGCGGTCGTCGATGGTCTCCATCAGGCGCCGGAGCGTGGCCATCTCGTCGGTCCGCAGCGGCGTCTCGCCGGGCGGGCCATAACGGTCGTCGGCCACCAGGTCGGACAGCCCCGGGGCGTTGTCGTCACCGGTCGCCGACTGCGTCTGGGCTCGGGTGGCTCGGATGGCCCGGCGGATCGCACGAACCTTCTTGACCGGCAGCTGCATGGCGTCGGCGATCTGCTCGATGGAGGGGGCAAAGCCCGACTCGCCCTCGATCTCGCGGGACACCTGCCGCATCCGGGCGATCAGCTCGACCATGTAGGCCGGCACATGGATCGGCCGCGAGGCGTTGATCAGGGCCCGCTTGATGGCCTGCTTGATCCACCACGAGGCGTAGGTGCTGAAGCGGGCACCCTGGTCGGGGTCGAAGCCCTCGACGGCCCGCATGAGCCCGATGTTGCCCTCTTCGATCAGGTCGGACAACACCAGCCCGCGGTTGGCAAAGTTCTTGGCGATCGCCACCACCAGCCGAAGGTTGGCCCGGATCATGCGCTCGCGTGCCTCGGGGCAGCTCTCACGCTGAATCCGATAACCCAGCTCGCGCTCCTCCTCGGCGGTGAGCAGGGGTGTCTGCTTGATCTCGTCCAAATACAACTGGAGCTCGGAGCGGACTCCCGAGCCCAACGCTCCCGAGCCCGACGATTGATTACCGGTCATTGCACTCACGACTCATCCCACCTTTCGCGGTGTGCATCCACGAGAAACAACCAGGAGCACACCGTCCTCCTACCACGTATTCGTCCGCCAGCCGCAACGGATTCATCGAGCCTCCGCGCAAGTGGCTCAAGCCGATGCGGGCGTACGGACGCCAACGAGGTTGGATTCACCCAACAAGCGAAGATACTCCGCCTTTGCCGAAGCCCAGCTTGCCTCTCTCCTCAAAGTGGAAGCGCGGGTTGCAGCGACAGCGAATGTGGGCGAGACTTCCTCGAGCACTATGCTACACGGACTCTGGGGGCTTCCGCAAGGGCAAATGGGGCACATGAACCAGAAATTTACAATGAACCGCGACATATCGGACATTCTGGACGATTGGCCCTTCGACCGAACAAGGCCAAACATCCGCCTGATCCAGGGGGAAAACGGCGACCCGTTACTTCAGGTGCGCCTTGACTTAGGCCTCCTTCAGATGTATGTGGACGGCAGGCCCGATGGGCGATCGCCGCATGGTTATCGGAGTTTGCTCGAATATTTTGAGAGTCTGGCCGATGATGCCGAGGTCATGGCCGAGGAAGGGGAAAGTTCGGGTGAGTTCGAGCTCTCGCCCGACGATTGCAAGCTGTTGCGAGAAGAAGCCGCCCAGTATTACCACCGCTATGTGGCCTTGCTGGTGCTCAATGACTTCGACGGGGTCATCCGGGATACGGGGCGCAACCTGCGGCTGATCGAGTTCCTCCAGAAGTTCGCGCGCGAGGAGAGTGATCGGCGGTCGATGGTGCATTACCGGCCCTTCATCATCACCGTCCGCACGCGGGCCCTGGCCGGCCAGATGATCCGCTCGAACGAAACCAAGGCAGCCGTCGCCATGATCGACGAAGGGCTCGACGGGCTCCAGCAGGCTTTCTCGGAAGCGGGCGAGCCCGAGGCGTTCGAGGCGTCGGCCGAGCGGCGCACGCTGGTGGGCATGCGCGAGGCCATCCATCCAAAACTGATGCCCAGCCAGTCGGCCGAGTTGGAATCTCGCCTGGAACGAGCGCTCGAGTCCGAGAACTACGAGCTGGCGGCCATCCTGCGCGACGAGATCAAGTCTCTGCGCGACCGCCCGCCGAAGGCCTGACCCATGGCCGTTGCCACCGCCGACCAGTCACCCGAACGTGCCGCCGCCCTGGGCGTGGTGACGCATCTGCGCGGGCAGGGGCACGAGGCCACCTTCGCCGGCGGTTGCGTGCGCGACGAGTTGCTCGGGCTCACGCCGGGCGACTACGACGTGGCGACCGATGCCACGCCCGACAAGCTGGCCAGCCTGTTTCGCGGTACTCGCTTGGTGGGCGCCAAGTTTGGCGTCGTGCAGGTCCGCAAAGACGGCGTGTGGAT
>CAYGTM010000102.1:0-7665 GCA_964352795.1 uncultured Phycisphaera sp. | reverse complement strand
CTTGGCGTCGCGCCGGGCATCAGGTGCAGCCACTGACCGCTGACACGAACGGCGGCGACTTCGCCCGCCCCGGCCATCGGCCCGCCCAGGCGCAGGGTGTATCGACCACCGTCAACCTCGACTCGCGCGGCGACGGGCGGCGTCGTGACACCGTGCTGCTGGAAGTTGCGCACCGTCCAGAGGCGGGCGGTCGTGGGGCGGGGCTTCATCACACTACCGGTGGGGGTCATCACCAGCGAGCCCATGCCCATGTGTTGCCAGGGGTGGGGCATGGGCGAGAGCCACGAGCCCTGGTCGAGATCATCCATGTCGATGGTGGCCGACCTGTTCATGAAGATACCGTCGATCGAAGACTGCCACGCGCGGACGGGTCCGCTTTGGGGCCGCCAGGTATCAATGACGCGAACACTGCTCACGTTGGTCGGCCCCGAGCGCACGCGGGCGGGCAGCAACCACGCGCCGATGGTGGCCAGGGTGATCCACGCGAGGGCGGCCAGCCACCATCGGTGCAGGGCGCGCAGGCGTTTGAGCACGAGTCGATCGACTGGCCCCAGCGCGATCGCCAGCCCGAGCATCATGGCGAAGATGGCCATGAACGCGCCGACACCCACGGTGGGAGCGCGCGAAACCCAGTCCAGCGCGTTCAACGCCGAGAGTGTGTCGAGCGGTTGGTCGTCCCAGTTCCGATTGCCCAGCGACTTACGACCGTGTTCGAGCCGGTCCATGACCATCGTCGCGAGCGTGCCGTGCCAGGCCACTTCGGTAGAGGCAACCATGCCCGCGTCGGCCAGTTCATCGGGATCGAACCCCACGACCATCAGCACGCCCAGGCCAAGAGGGCCTTGTGCGACGAGGCCTTGAGCGTCGGCAAGCCTCTTCCACCCCGCGGGCAACGTATCGGAATCGAACGTGTGCGAGGCGATCTCTCCCGGGCCGCCAAGCGACGCCGGAAGCTCCATCATGCTCGCGGCGGACGCCGAAAGCCCACGCGGCAAGTGCTCGCCAAGGATCAGACGCAACGCGGTGTTGTCGGCGTTGACGATCACGACGCGGCCGCCGGAAATCAGCCACTCGCGCATGGCCCGCAGGCCGTCTGGCTCCAGGATCGAGGCGAGTGACCCGTCGATGACCACGACGGCAAGGCCCTGGTAGGCCATCGGGGTTGGGGGCAGCCAGATTGGCCCGCCCATGCTCTGGGGGATGGCCGAAGCGACGCGCGCGACGGCGGCGCGGGCGCGCAACAGTTCGCCCTCTGGCCCGAAGAACTCGCGCTGGTAGTTCTCGGCTCCGAACGCCAGCCGCAACGACGGCGAGCCCACGCCCAGGATGATGGGCATGACGGTGGGTGGTTTGAGGGTGATGGACTGCGCGCCGGAGACAGCGCCATACGCCGACGATGCCACGCGCCGCCCGCCCTGCTCGACCAACTCGACGGTGATGCTGGCGATGGACGGCGGCACCCAGAGCGTGGTGGGGACGATGGTTTCCTTCCCGGGCGTGGTCGCCACGGGCACGAGCGTGGTGATGCCGTCACCGCCGGGCGTGGCGATGACGATGCGCGCGACGCCCTCGATCGCGTTGTCCATCGGGCTGATCGCAATGCGAACCGGGGCCCAGCTTCCCGCGGGCAGGTCGCCACCAAAGCCCAGGTCGAGCAGCACGGTGGTCATGGGGCGGTCGGCCGAGCCTTGCGCAATCGCACGCGGCAACGGGCACAGCCCAAGAACGATGGCGATGGCGCACACCATCAGCACCCGGCTCATATCTGCACCTTGCGGTTGTAGACGTACCACTCGAGCGTGATGATCGCCAGGCAGGCCACGATCAGCCAGGGCCACAACGATCGCGGAGCCTTCGTACCGCCGAGTTCGACCCCTGACGCGCCCACGCGCTCGGCACGAATCACCAACTCGCGTTTGGGTCTGATGTCCGACGCGCGGCTGTCGGCGAGGTTGACGGCGAACTGACGCTCGCTTCGCTCGCCTCGTTGCGTATCGATCGGCCCCGGCGCGCCATTCCATGCGAGGGTGTACAGGCCGACCTCGCGCAACGGGCCGGCGATGGCCTGCCCCGCGTTGTCGACGGGCACGGTGAGGCGCTCGCCTTGCGGCGGGACCAGTTCGGCCGAGTCGATGCCGATGGGCAGGGTCTCGCCGCGCGAGACGCCCGGGCGGCTGGCCTGCCGCGCATCGCCCGGCCCGCCATCGGTGACGTGACGAACGGATTGGCCCAAGAACACGATGAAACTGGGCTCGAGCCACCAGTTGCTCTCGTCGAGATCCCACGGCACCACCACCGCGCGGGTGCGCGCCGAGGCCAGCGCGACGATCGCGGGCCCGGTGCCGGTGGAGGCAATCACGGTGGCCGAACCATCCTCGCTGGTTTCCACCGTGCGACTGGCCGAGAGGCGGACGGCCGAGAGCGAGAGCCCGCGTAGCGTGGGGTGGTCGCGCCGCCAATCGACGATCTCGGTGGGTGGGCCTTGGCCCTTATCAACGAGTGAAGATGGGCCCGTCGGCACGGCGTCGAACACGAGCCAACTGCCGGGTGGCAAGCCCAGTTCGCTTCCCTCTGGCACGCTTGGCAGCCATCCGTCGAGCACCACCACGTCGAACCGTGTGAATGGATCGTCGATGGCTTGGAACGTGTCGGGCGTGAAGACCTCGACGCGCTCGACTGGCAGGGCGGCGAGGGCCTCGCTCAGCACGAGGCTGCCGTTGGTGACCAGCGCGAGACGCAGGCGCTTGGCGCCGGGCAGCACGACCCATGCGCGGTCGTCGCGGTCGAAAGCGTCGGGCGGGCCGCCGGTCGAGGCGTCGAGAATGCGGGCCTCGATGACGGCCGAACCCGGGCGGCGGACCTGGAACTCCACGCCGCTGGTGGCGGGAGTGACCAACTCGACCGATTCGCCTATGTCGTTCGTGCGCTGCTCGATGGTGGCGGGCGGCAGGGCGAGCCGGCGCGCGGCCACGGTGTTGCCGTCGATAAGCAGTTCGACCGTGACGCTGGCTTCCTGGCGAGCGGTGGATTGCAGGCCAACGAGCACCGAGACTTCTTCGGGCTCGCGCAGTTGCCGGCGCGCGTCGAGCGCGGTGATGCCGACGTTGCCGGTTTCGGCCTGGCCTAGCGAGACGAACTCGATCTCGTCGCCCGCGTGCAGGTCGATCGATTCGCCGCCCTCGGGCCGCCCGTCGCTGTAGATGTGGATCGTGCCCACGCTGCCGGGCAATGGCTCGGCTGCTTCGCCTTCCACTTCGGAAGATGGGGCCTGCAACGGCGCTTGGGCGCGCACGAGTCGCAGCGGCTCGTCGAGACGCGACGGGGCGTCGGTGGGCTGGATCGATTCGATCGCCGCGCGCAGCAGCCGCTTGTCGCTGGTGAAGGGTTGGAGCATCTCGGCCGTGCTGTCGAAGGCGACGACCATGGCCATATCGGCATCGGATACGCCGAACACGCCCGGCTCTCGCAGGGTGTCGACGAACGCAAGGGCGCGGCGCTTGGCTTCTTCGAGCCGGCTGATGCCGGGCACGCCATTCTCGTCCAGGCCGTCGAGGGCGCGCATGGACGCGCCACGATCGATGACGATGGCGTGGCGGCCGCTGGCGGCGCGTTCGCCCTCGATCTGCGGTTGGGCCAGCGCTAGCAGCACGGCGGCGAGCGCGAGCAGTTGTAGCAGCAGCAAAATGTTCTTACGAAGCCGCTGGAACGGCGCGTTGGCCTGCAAGTCCTGCACGGCCTTCTTCCAGAGAAGGGTCGAGCTGATCTCCACGTCTTGCCGGCGGAGCTTGAGGAAGTACAGGATGAGCAACATCGGTACGGCGACGGCCGCGGCGATGCCGGCGATGGCGGGGGTGAGCCAGGTCAACGCAGGACTCCCCGTTTGCGCAGATAGTCCATCAGCAGCGTGTCGATGGGCGTGTCGCTGCGGACCGTCATGTGGGTGATCTCGCGGGCTGCGCAGAAGCCCTGCACCTCGCGCATGTACGCCTCGACGACCTTCTTGTACCGCTTGAGCAGCGGAGCCGAGATCGTGACCTCGGCGTGGTCGCGGTCTTCCACGTCGCGCAGGCGCAGGTCGCCACCAACGGTCGGGTCGAGTTCCTGCGGGCTCATCACTTGCAGCACGATCAGGTCGTAGCCCCGGCCGGCGAGCAAACGCAAACCGTCCTGGTAGCCCTCCTTGATGAGCAAATCGCTGAGCACGACCATGACGCCCTTGCCGGTGCGCGAGAGGGCGATGCGCTTGCACGCGTCGGTGAAGGGCAGGTCGCCGCCCGGCTCAAGGCCGCACATCCACCGGCCCATCTCGTGGACACGCCGCCGGCCTCTGAGATTGCGCACACTCGTCAGCACGCCCGTTCCGTCCTCTGCTCGCGCGATGGCCGTCGCCGACACGCGGTTGAGGTTCACCAGACCGATGTACCCCAGCGCCATCGCGGCACGCTGCATGAACGTGAACTTGTTCGGCGAACCACAGTCGGCGGATCCGCTGCAATCCAGAACTATGTGCAGCGAAAGGTCCTCTTCTTCCATGAAGAGCTTGAGGAACAGTCGGTCGAGCCGGCCGTAGATGTTCCAGTCGACGTGCCTCAGGTCGTCACCCGAAACGTAGGGCCTGTGGTCGGCGAACTCGACCGACTCGCCCCGCTTCTTGCTGCGTCGTTCTCCCTGGACACGGCCCCGAAAAATCTTACGGCTTTGCAAGTCGACGCGCGACAACTGCGCAACAAGATTGGCGTCGAGCAGGTCGTCGACGGTCTGGGGACGTTTTGGTGAGGTGTCTTTGAGCATGTGGAATCGTGACTAGGCGACTCGTGTCGCCACCGGCTCGGTGGGCGTCAGTTCGATGATCTTCTTCACCACGTCGTCCGGATCAACGCGATCCGCCTCGGCCTCGAAGTTCAATATCACACGATGCCGCAGGGCCAGCAGTGCAGTCTCGCGGATGTCGGCGTAGCTGACGTGGTAGCGGCCGTCGATGAGGGCCCGAACCTTGCCGCCCAGCAGCAGGGCCTGGGCGGCGCGCGGGCTGGCGCCGCAACGGATGTAGCGAGCGGCCGGCCCGTTCTCGCCGCCAGCGGCATACTGCCCACCGGGATGGGTCGCCAGCACGAGGCGGGCGGCGTACTCCTTGACGTGCGGCGCGATGATCGCGCCGCGGACGAGTTGCTGCACTTCCATGATGGTCTTGCCGTCCATCACGGGCTCGACCTTGGGCGTTTCCTGGCCGGTCGTGCGGTCGAGAATGGTCATCAGGTCGTTGAGCTGGCTGTACCCCACGGTGACCTTGAACATGAAGCGATCGAGTTGGGCCTCGGGCAGCGGATACGTTCCTTCTTGCTCGATGGGGTTTTGCGAGGCCAGCACGATGAAGGGCCTTTCAAGGACATGCGTCACGCCGCCCACGGTCACGCTGCGTTCCTGCATGGCTTCGAGCAACGCGCTCTGCGTCTTGGGCGTGGCGCGGTTGATCTCGTCAGCAAGCACGATCTGCGCGAAGATCGGCCCCTTCTGGAACACGAAGCTGCGGCGGCCGGTCTCGTGGTCCTCGCTTACCAGCGTGGTGCCGATGACGTCCGCAGGCATCAGGTCGGGCGTGAACTGGATGCGGCTGAAGTGCAGGTGCAGGGCCTCGCTGAGCGAGCGCACCAGCAGCGTCTTGCCGAGCCCCGGCACGCCCTCAAGCAACACGTTGCCGCCGGCGAAGAGCGAGATGAGCACGGCGTCGACGACGCCGGTGTGGCCCACGACGGCCTTGCCAACCTCGGCGCGGAGCTGCTTGAACTGTTCGCCGAAGCGCTGGCAGGCTTCCTTGACGCCTTCGGGGGTCTGCATGTCTTGCGCTGCTGCCATGATGCTTCACTCCTGCGGATAGCGATCCGTCTATCGATCCTCGAACTCGTCGCGCGTGCGTTGCTTGGCCTTGAGCAGGCGCGACATGCCTTGCTCTTCCGCTTCTGGTGTTGCGGTGCCGTCGTTTTTCTTGGGTGGCGAGGGCTTGCCTCCACCCTCGACGACGCTGCCGTGCTTGCCCTTGAGGTCCGCATCGGACACCTCGAACCGGGCCTTGGCCGTCGATTCCTGTTCACGGGCCCGCATGGCGGCGCGAACCTTCTCGCTTGGCCCATCATCGGGGCGCTTGAGCCGGTCCTGGGCCTTGGCGCGAGCCGCGCGCAGGGCGTCGATTTGCTGGGCCTGCGTTTCCTGCTTGGCGCTGAGGCTTTTCTGGACGAGCCGGGCCAGGCCGCGCACGTCGACTCGTACGCGGCGGACGCCGACATCGACCAGAAACAGTCCGATGGCGATCATCGCCACCACAAGCCAGATGCTGCTGAGCGCCACGGGCATGTCCACGCCCTCGCGGCGCCAGGGGTTGGTCGCCTCGTCGATGGTGTCGGGCGAGAGCACCTGCCCGCCGGTAAGTTCCGCGACGCGGCGCAGGAGCGCCTCGTTGGTCTGCGTGGCCCGGAACTCGTCGGCGAAGGGCCTATCAATGGCGGCACGCGCCGTGCCGCGCAGGCGCTGGCCCTCGTCTCCCGGCGCGTCGTAGTTCATGCTGAGGAGGTACGAGCCAGATTGGGCCGTCTCATAGACCCCCTCGTAGATGCCCGGCCCGGTCTGCTGGAGCGAAACGTCGATGCCCGTGCCATCGGGGGCGGCCAGGCGGCCGTTGAAGGTGGCGAAGTTCATGCGTTGGCCGCCTGCGTCGGTGGCCTCGACGACCACGCGCGTGCGGTCGCCCTCGCGCGTGGTGACCACGCGGATGTTCGCGTCGCCGCTGGCGCGCATGGTCCAGCGGACGTGCTGCTCCCAGAACTGCTTGTAGTCTCCCCAGGCCAGCCACATGGGGTTCCAGCGGCTGAGCCCGTCGCTGGTGTAGGTGATGACGCGGCCCAGCCCGTGCTGCCACTGGGCCATGACCGGGTCGTTCTCTTGCCCGCGCATCGTGACCACCGACATGCCCTCGCGATCACCCGCCACGACGTAGCCGCTGATGGGCGGCACGCCGCGGATGCCGCGGGAGGCTTCGGTCAAGCCCGGGGTGAACGCGGGGACGAAGGGCGTGCCCTCCCACACCAGCGGGCGGCTGATGGTGTTGGCCTCGCGGATGAAGATCTCGGGGAGCTGTGCCTTGCTGTTGGCGATGGTGACGGGGTAATAGCGGCCCTTGGTGGCCGCGGCGATCTCTTGCATGAGCGCGTCGTTGGAGAAATCGCCGATGGTGACGGTGGAGATGGAGATGTTGGTCTGGAGCGCGCGGCGGATGATGGTCTGGAACTCGCGCTCGCTGCCCATGGTCTGGCCGTCGCTGAGCACGATGATGTGCTTGACGGCCGCCGGCGCGTCTTCCAGTTGCTCGAGCGCCATGACCAGGCCCGGCGCCATGTTCGTGCCGCCACCGATGTGCATCCTGCGGATGGCCTGCGCGAACGCGCCGCGATCGGTGACCTCGGCCAACGGCATGACCAGCCCGGCGTCGCTATCGAAGCGGATGACCGAGGCCAGATCGCGGGCCGACAGGGTATTGATACCCGCGAGCGCGCCCTCCTTGGCGATGTCGAGCTGGCTCTGGCCCAGCCCGCCAACGCTGCCGCCCATCGAGCCCGAGGTATCGATGACGATGGCGATCGCACCGCGCGGGAGTTGCCGCTTTTGCGGCGGGCT
>CAYGTM010000101.1:0-7683 GCA_964352795.1 uncultured Phycisphaera sp. | reverse complement strand
CCTGAACGCCGACGCCGGCGAGAACCTGGGCGTGCCCTACGACGTGGTGATCGACACCAACGGCAACGGCATGCTGGACTCGGGCGACTTCATCGACGGCCTGAACGACGCTGGCATGTGGCTGTTCAAGGACCTGACCACCTCAGGTCCAGCAGCGGTCACCCGCGTGGCCACATACACGGCCACCTTCCCCGGCATCCCCGCCGGGCGGACTCAGCAGCGTCTGACCTACCCCAGCGACATTGCCTCGCGCACCAACGTGCCCGTGGTCATCATCGCGCACGGCAACGGCCAGCAGTACATCTGGTACGACTACATGCACGACCACTTCGCCAGCCACGGCTGGGTCGTCATGAGCCATGAGAACAACACCGGCCCGGGCATCGAGACGGCCAGCGATACCATCCTGCGCCACACCGACTTCTTCTACGGCAATCTGGCCACCATCGCCGGTGGCGTGCTCAACGGCCGTCTGGACCGCAGCCAGACCTCGTGGATCGGTCACAGCCGCGGCGGCGAGGGCGTCGCGCGTGCCTACGACCGGATCCTCGATGGTGAGTACAACCCGGTCAACTACGAGCTGGGCGACATCAACCTCGTGTCCAGCATCGCGCCGACAGACTTCCTGCTGACCAGCCGCTCGAATCCGCACGGCTCGAACCACCACCACATTGCTGGTGCGGGCGATGGTGACGTGAACGGCGGCCCGACTACCCCGATCACGCAGTACTTCGGCATCTACGAGCGTGCGAACAACGAAGAGGGCGACGATCAGCGCACCAACACCTATGTGTGGGGCGCCGACCACAACGACTTCAACTGCTGTGGCTTCAACGATTACCAGGGCCCCGCGGCCCTCCAGATCGGCCGCACCGAAGCTCAGCAGGTGGCCAAGATCGCTTGGCTGGTGCTGATCCAGAATGCCGTTCGTGGCAACGAGGCCGTGATGGAGTTCGTCCAACGCGAGTACGAGTCGACCCGCCCGCTTGGCGTGCGCGATTCGACCGTGGTCGTCAACGAGTACAAGGCTCCTTACGACCTGTCGCAGAAGACCATCATCGATGACTTCCAGACCCAGCCGTCCACGGCCATCGCCAGCTCGGGTGCCACGGTCACCTTCAACGTGACCAACTTTGTCGAGGGTCGCATCGACGATGGGGATGTTGCCTTCACCTCGACCCCCGCCGATCCGATGAACGGCATGACCCGCGCCAACAACGGGCAGGATCAGCACCGCGGCATCGTGTTCGACTACAGCAGCGATCGCTTCCTCGAGTTCAATCTTCTGGGCACGGTGGACTTCACCGAGTACCGCTGGCTGGGCTTCCGGGCCTGCCAGGCGACGCGCCACCCCGAAACCATCGCCATCAACGAGGATCAGACCTTCGTGGTCACCCTCCGCGATGGTTCGGGCAACACCAGCTCGATCAACATCGGGGCGTACGGCAATGCGGGCCTGCAGGATCCGTTCCCGCGCACTGGCGCTGGCACGGGTGCCGGTTGGGGCAACGAGTTCGAGACCTTCCGGATCAACCCCCAGGACTTCGCTCGCGACGGTCGCACCATCGACCTGACCGACATCGACGCCATCCGCTTCGAGTTCGGGCCGTCCTTCGGCACCGCTCGCGGGCGCATCGGCTTCGATGACCTGGAGTTGCTCCGCTAACCCTTTCCATCGTGTCGGGTTTCACGCTCAGTAGGGCGTGAACAGAACTGAACCATCACCGATAACAATCGGAGTCAGAGAGCCATGAAGTTCCTGAATACCACACTCGCGGCGTCCGTCCTGGCTGCTGCCGTCGTTGCTGCTCCCCCGCAAACCCCCGCCACGCCGGCGGCCGTGCAAGACATCGTCTTCGCCCAGCCCTTCACCCTGGAAACGGGTGAGGTCAGCACCTGGCGAGCCGACAAGCCCATGGTCACCAGCGGCTACATCCTCGTCCTCAAGGTCAATCCCGACCTGGTCTATCCGCGTCAGACCGCCGAGCCCGTGCTCTATGTGGGTGACACCACCGCCGAGCGCATGAACGTCGGCTACCAGTCCGGGTATGTCGTCGCCGTCGTCGGCGCCGACATCACCGGCAACGCGGCCATGGACCTGAGCAAGGTCAAGATCTGGTTCGGCACGCCCGAACTGCCCGAGCGCGTCGATGCCACCCGCATCGCGCAGGAGTCGGCCCTGGCCGACGCTGCGGGCATTAAGGCCTTCAGCGCCGACAAGATCGCCGGCCTGCTGGCCCAGAACCAGACGCTGAGCGAGCAGAGCAAGGCCGGCATCCTCGACGATGTCGCTTCCTTGATCCGCCGCTTCAGCCCGCAGGAAGAGAGCCTGGCCGTCAGCCTTGACGCCAGCTCGGGTCAGGTCAGCGGGAGCTGATACCCATATCCGTCCCACGATCCTGCATCGTGGGACACTCTTGATTCGACATTCCAGATGTTTCATCACACCCCGCGATCGAAAGGTCGCGGGGTGTCTTGTTCTCAGGACTGGCCTTCCTCGAAACGCTGCCGGGCCCGACGCTTGGCGGCCAGCAGCCCGCTCTCGCTTGAGCGCTCATCGGCCGGCTTGGGCTTGGAGGGTGGCGTGGGAGCGGCCGGTTCTTGAGGCGTGGGAGAGGCCTGCTGAGCCATCCGCTCGGCTCGCGCGCGCAGGATGCGTTGTTGGGCCTCGTAGGCCGATCGATGTGCGTCGGCCTCGGTAGCCGAAACATCCACTTCGCCACCTCGAGCGCGCCTGACGCGATCCTCGCCCTTCGAGCCTCCGGTGGCGCGAAGGGCGTCGATCGCGCGCGCCGCACCTCCGCCTTGCGCGCGAAGCGTGGCGGTTGCACGCAGCCACTCGGCCCCGAAGGCGCTGCTGATGAGCCTGTCCCACGCGACGCGCCTGGTGCCGATATCGAGCACCAGCACGGCCAGTGCCCATGCGAGCAAGAGCCTCCAGAGCGGGCTGCGCGCCTCGCTTGGGCCGATGTCACCGCGATCGAACACGCGCGGCGCATCGGCGAAGCCCAGCACGCGCCCACCCGTGGCTCGTGCGATCGCTTCCAACTGGCCCGTGTCCGATACGAGGCTGCGATACTCCTGGCCTCCCGACACGGACACGCCAGCCAGCATGGGCGGGAGGGCGCGACCATTGCGCGTCGGGCGCACGATCACTACATATGAACCCGGGCCATCGGCCGTTGCCGATGATTCGTACATGCCCGGCCCGATTTGCGTGAAGCCCGCCTTGGTGGCCATGCCTCGCGGGTCGTACACGGTTGCCTCGGCGGCCAGACCATCCATCGGCAGGCCGGTGTCATCGAGGGCTTCGAGTTCGAGCCTGAGGCGGCCGGCGTCTTGTTGCAGCCGCATGGTCAGGCCCGAATCTTCGGTGCTCCGGCTCATGGCGCGCGCGAGCTGGCCCCAGAATCTTTCGTAGCCGGGCCAGTCGATCCATTGCGTCGCCCACAACTGGGCGTCTGATGTGAACGCGGCGACCTGGCCGACACCGGCGTTCCAATGCGCGAGCAAGGGCTCACCCTGGCGCGTGGTCATGGCCAGCGTGATGGTCGGCTCTTGCTTCGCGCGGGTCAGGTTTACGCCCAACAGCGGTGGGGGATCGCCCAGGCCGGAAGTCGCGGGCGAGGGGGCCGGCAGCACGACGGGCGTGACCACGCCCACGCGCACCAGCGGGGTCCGCGTCACCTGCACCTCGCTCAGGAACACCTGCGGCAGCACGTTGGGATTAATAACATTATAAAATGTACCATCGGCGGCTTCGGCGACCTTCCGCATCGTTTCCGTGTCGGCACTATCGCCCACGGCGATGGTGCTGATGGTGATGTCCTGGGTATGGATCTGCGAGGCCATCGCCGGCAGCACGTCGGCGTCCATCGACAGGCCGTCGGTCAGCACGATGATGTGCCGGCTTTTGGCTTGCACACTGCTCACTTGCTCGGCGGCCAGACGCAACGCCGGACCCACTCGCGTGCCGCCGCCCGAGGGGATCGACCGGATGGTCTGGGCCGTCTTGCGCGGATCGGCATTGGGCCCGATGGGCACAACCAGGCTCGTGGTGCTGCTGAACGCGATGACGCACACCTGATCCGTGGCGTGCAGGTTCTGCACAGCAAGCGCAGCCGCCTCATTGGCGATCTGCTGCTGCGATCGGGCCGAACCGAGTACGCCGCGGCGCATGCTGCCCGAGTTATCCAGCACGATGGCGATGGCCACCTCGGGCGTCTGGACGAGTTGGGGCAAGTCGAGATGCACGGGCAGGATGGGCTCGATGGGCGAGCCGCGCCACCCGCCGGCACCGAACGAGCGCGGCCCGCCCACCATGATGAGCCCGCCGCCGAGTTCGGTCACGAAGTTCGCCAGCGCTTCTTGCGCATCGAGGGGCACCTCGTCGGCGCCCACACCGGCCAGAATGACGAGGTCGTACGCCTCGAGACTCACCAGATCGATCGGCACCGCGAGCGGCACGCGCTGCTCGACCACCAACCCCAGGCCCTCGAGCGTGCCCGCGAGCGTGTCGCTGTCGTTGCCGCCCTCGTGATGTACGATGAGTACCGCGCCGTCGCCCGGCGAGATGGTGAACGCCTGCCCGCTGTTGTTGGCCAGCGTGGTATCGGCCACCACACCCTCGCGTTCTTCGGGCTCGAACACCGCCTCGAAGCGGTGGATGCGGCCCTCGGGCAGCGGCACGTCGAACACTTCCACGCTTCGGCCTTCGTTCAGCAGTACGCGGCGTTGCACGCCAGTGTCCTGCCCGTTCATCAGCACTCGCAGCGTGCCGGCGGCAGGGGCAGTTGATCGCAAGCCAACGCGAACGGGTACGGTGCTCCCACGCGCGGCGCGCGGCGGGGCATCGACGAACTCGACGAGCACCTCGCGTTGCACAAGGTAGTCGATGGGCACCACGTCGATGGGCAGCCCGCCCCGCGCGCCCTCACCCAGTCTTCGCGCGCGGGCCAGCCGCTCGGCCGCGGCGAGCGCGTCGCCCGAGGTCTGGTTGCCATCGGAGATCAGCACGATCCGGCCCGCGGCATCGGGTGGGATCATCGCCGCCGCCGCGTTGAGGGCCGACGCGATATCCGTCCCTCCATCGGCAAGCTCGGGTAGCGCGCGATCGGATACGGGCCCGGCGGTGGGCGAGAACGCCGGCGCGGGATCGTCGGCGAAGGCGAGCACGCCCAGAAGATCTTCGCCGCCGCGCGCCATGCCCGCGCTCTCGACGAATCGCCGCATGGCCAGCGCCGGCGCGCCGTCCTGGCCTTCGGCCGCCGGTCCATACCGCAGCACCGAGCCCGAAACATCGGCCACGACGACCACCGCCATGCGATCGCTCTGGCGGATGCCGCTTGCACCCGCCAACGCCAAAGCGATCAACGAAAACAGCACGGCCCGCGCCACCGCCGCGCTCCCACGCCGCGTGTGCGTCATCGTTCGGAAGGCTGCCAATGCCATCACGCCAAGCGGAAGGGCGGCGATAGCGACCATCAGCCACCACGGGTTATCGAACCCGATCTGCCTCACGGCTCGCCCCCGCTCGAAGCGGGCCGATCGCGCCCGAACTGCTCGGCGTATCGCTCGAACACCCGGCGGATCAACTCGCTGCGACGCCTCGGCACGCGTTCGCGTTCGATGGCCTCTTGCGCCCCGCGTGCCGCCTGCCGAACATCGTCGGCGATCGCGCCTCCCTGATCGCCGGTGGTCTCGCGCCCTTCGCCAAACCACTCGGCTACCGTGCGCATGTCACGATCGGCATCGCCCTCGTGGCCGGGCAGGTCCATCAACTCGCGCCGCCACGGGTCGCTCGCTGCGGGTTGGGCGCCTTCAGCATCGCCCTTGCCACCTCGGATTCCTCCGGGTGGTTGTTCGCCAGTCTCTTGTGGTGATGGCGAAAGCCCGCCGCCGTTTTCATCTTGCGGCTGGTCCTGTTCTTGCTCACGAAGCCGCTCCAACATCTCACGCTGTTCCTGCGGCGACATGCGATCGAATGCCTCGCGTGCCTGCTCGCGCAGCTTCTGGGCTTGCTCTTGTTGCCGCTGGGCGTCTCGCGGGCGATCGGCCAACTCTCGCAACCGATCGACCAATCCCTGGTCGGGACGTTGCTGTTCGCCTTCCCTGGTGCCGGGCCGCTCGCCTTGCTGTTCACCGGGTTGTTCCCGGTCAGATTGCTGCTGACCCGGTTGTTCTTGCGCACCTTGTTCACCGCCTTGCTCGGTCGCTTGCTGCTGTTGTTGCCCGGGCTCCTGACCTTGCTGACCCTGTTGTTGTTGTTGTTGTTGTTGTTGACCGGGTTCCTGTCCCTGCTGCTGCTCTTGGCCAGACTCTTCGCGCGGTTGGGGCTCGCCATCGGGTTGCTGTTGCTGGTCTTGTTGCTGTTGCTCTTGCGGCTGCTCTCCCCGTTCGATCCGCTCGGCCGTCTCGCGCATCGATTCACCAAGCTCGCGTTGTTGCTCCTTGGCGTCCTGCCGTGCTTGCTCGCGCTGCTGTTCGTCGCGCTCACGGGCCTGCTCTTGCGGGTTCGTCGGCGATTCGTTCGATTGAGGTTCCTCCGTCGATTCCCGCTCAGCGGGTTCATCCGCAGACCGAGGTGGTTGTTGCTCACCGGGCTGTTCTTGTTCGGGCCGTGAAGGCTCCGATGACTCGGTAGATTCGGCCGACTCCGCGGAATCGGAAGCCTCGCTTGAATCCCCAGCAGGCTGATCGGGCGTTTGCGTCTGATTTTGCGGTGCCTGCTCCTGAGACTCCTGCTCCTGCGGATCCAATCGCTCGGCCAACTCCCGCAGTTGCTCGGCCGCCTCGCGCCGATCGTCCTCGCCGATTTGCGGATCCTGCGAGCGCTGCATCAACTCCTCGGCCGCCTGCGCCGCGTCGTCCAGATCGCCTCGTTCCATCGCTTCGGCCAGCCTTTCGGCGGCACCGGTCAAAGAGTCTTCGGTGCTCCGCTCTCGCTGGCTGGTTCGCTCCAGGTTCGCCAAGGCGTCGCGTAATGCCTCATCGGCCAGCTCTCGCTCGCGGGCCGCGTCCTCCATCGCCTCGGCCGCCTCGGTGGCCGCCGCCGCGGCTTCGGTCATCGCCTCGCGCGGATCGCGGTCGCCTGACGCGAGTTCGTCTTCGATCTCACGCAAGCGTTCGAGTTGCCGCTCCAACCGCTCGTCTTGTGGTGTCTGTTGCTGGCTTTCGACTTCCGACGTTTGTGCCTCGATCGCGCGAGCCAGGTCCTCGATGCCCTGCCGGGCCTGTTCGGTCTGTTCAGGATCGGACGCCGCGACGCTGGCTTCTTGAACCATCGGCTGACGCCCCCACGGCGGCACGAACACCGCCGCTGCGCACGCGCCGGCGAAGAGCGCGGGCCACGCCATCCACGTTCGACCCAGCCGCACGGGCGCGACCTCGGTGGGCGTGATGCCGTCGGCCACCGCCTCGGCCCGCGCGATGGCCAATGCCGAGAAGCCGGCGTCCTCATGATTGGCCTCATGCTGGCGTCCGCGCGACAGCAGCAGGGCGCTCACGAGCGCGTCCTTGAGCCCGGCGTGTCCGTCGGCCGCCGCCGCCGCGTCTTCCAATGACCGCCGCCGCGAGAGTGCCCACCCTATCGCCGCCACGCCCGCCAGCACGGCCAGGCCGACGACCGCCCAGATGGCCCACGCCGCCGGCCCCAGCCCACGAGCGGCCAGCACCAGCACCAGC
>CAYGTM010000100.1:0-7720 GCA_964352795.1 uncultured Phycisphaera sp. | reverse complement strand
CCCGTGCCTGCTCTTGCGACCCCACCCCGGCCCACCCGCCTGCGCCTGAGCGTGCCGGGAGACTTTGATCTCCCGCGCGATGCGTGCTCGTATGGGTACTTCCTGCTCGAGCCGTATGAGTGGTATCCCGAGACTTCGACCTATGCCGTCGTGCTCGCGCTCGAGCATGGGGCGGCCCGCTTGGTCATCCGTCAGCAGCGGGTGGGCATGAGCCTGACGGCGACGGCGGATCGACAGCTCACGCGCGGCGAGTGTGCCGAGGCGCGGGAGATGGTCACGCGAATCCTCAGGCTCGATGAGAGTGCCGAGGATATTGCCGCGTTCCACGCGATCGACGAACGCTGGCGGTTCAGCGGTCGCGGGCGGCTGATGCGGTCGGCCACGCTGTTCGAGGACATCGCCAAGACCATCACCAGTTGCAACGTGCAATGGCCCGGCACGATCGACATGAACGCGGCCTTGTGCGCGCGGGTGGGTTCGCCCAGTACCAGCGGCGTCCATGCCTTCCCCACGCCCGAGCAACTGTCGCGCAAGAAGGCCACCTGGCTCCGCTCGCGCTGCCGCGTGGGGTATCGAGACCAACGACTGATCGACCTTGCCAAGTTGTTCCACAAGGGCCAGATTCCGCAGGATTGGCTCGAAGATGCGGCCACGCCCGACGATGACGTTCGCCGCTTCCTGCTCGACCTGCCGGGCATCGGCCCCTACGCGGCCCACAATGTCATGCAACTCATGGGGCGGTATGGTTTCTTGCCGCTGGATACCGAGAGCGTGCGGCACGGCCGCAGCGTGCTGGGCTTCGACGGCACCGACCGCGAGGTGCTCAAGCGGGTGACGGCCCACTACGAGCGGTTCGGCATCGGCCAGGGCGGGCAGGCGTTTCGCAGCTATTGGCTCGATATGTGGATGAGTTACGAGGCCAGCCGCGGCCCGGCCCACACCTGGAACAAGCGCACCACGGGGCGTTCCTTCACGGCCGCTCAACTCAAGACGCCCACCACGACTCCCCGAAAGCGCAAGCAGGGGTCTTAGGGGCATCCGGCGTCGAAGGCATTGGAGAACGCCAGGAAGTCGAAGAGGTCGAACACGCCGTCGCGGTCGAAGTCGCCGGCATCCGTGCGTGCGTCCCATGCGTTCTGGAACCGCAGGAAGTCAAAGAGCGTGAGTTCGCCGTCCAGGTCAAGGTCGGCCCGGCAAGGCGTGCAGGCGAGTCGCGCGCCGAGTGCGGCGTCCTGCATGGCGTCGATCTCGTCGCCGATGTCCGAGAAGCTGTCTTCGATCATGAACACACCGGCCAGCAGTGGCGTGCCGGCGTTGTCGAGTTCGATCCAGGGCGTGTAGCCGAAGGCACCGGGGCTCTCGATGCGGCGGGAGCCGTCCGGCCGCGTCCGCACCCACGTTCCCAGGCCGTAGTTGCGGTTGCCTCCGGGGTCTGGGGTGCAGCGGATGGGCAGGCCGGCGGTCATGTCGGTGAACATCAACTCGATGGAGGACGCCTCGATGAGGCGCGTGCCTTCGTACACGCCGCCGTTCATGAGCGCGCGCACGATGATGGCATAATCTCCCAGGTTGCTCTCGGCCCCGCCGGCAATGAGCGGGTTGTCGGACTCGTAGAGCCCGTCGTAGTTCATCGACGCCAGACCCAGCGGCATGGCGACGCGCTCGGCGAACAGCGTGTCCCAGTCCAGCCCGGTCACGACCTCGCACACGCGACCGGCCACGTGCATCCCGACCTGCCCGTAGCAGAAGTCGGTGCCGGGCGTGGCTTCGAGCGGGGTGAACAGCGCGATGCGCGTGACCGCCTGCGCGAGCGTGATCGATGGATCGAACGCGAAGACGCTGTTGCTGGGCAGACCCGAGGCGTGGCTGAACATCTGTCGCACCGTCATCGTGCCCTTCGTGCCCAGAAACTCGGGCAGGTAGCTCGACACGGGGGCGTCCAGGTCGAGCCCGTCGCGCTCGACGCAAGTCATCACGACGATGGCCGAGAGCAGCTTGGACGCGCTGGCGATGGGCACCACGGTGCTCGGGCCGTACTGGCCGTAGTAGCGTTCGAGGCTTGGGCTGAAGAGCAGCGGGTCTTCCAGCCGCACGCTGGCGCCATTGATGAGCGGGTGGTCATCGACGATGGCGGCGGCCAGGGCGTCGGGGGTCGCGTACTCACACTGGGCCCAGCAGGCCGGGGCGAGCAGGATCAGGCTGAAGAACGTGGCCGTCTTGTGCATTCTGTGGGTTCCCCTACGCGAACAGGACCAGTCCGGAAAGACGCATATTATGATACGCATCGAACGCCGGAGTTCGCGCGGGATTGCTTGCGGTGACCAGACGATTGCGGGCGAATGCCCGAGAACGGGAGGATCGAAGTGAGCGAAGGCATCAACCCCGAGATCGACGCGACCATCATTTCGGGCCTCAACGGCCTCTTGGCCGACGCGGCGGTGTTCCGGTACAAGCTCCAGAACTACCACTGGAACGTGCGGGGCCTCGGGTTCTTCGAGTTGCACGAGCAGTTCGAGGCGTTGTATACCGCGTGGACGACGCACCTGGACGACATCGCCGAGCGCGTGCGCGCGAAGGAGGCCACGCCCCTGCCCACTCTGGGCCGCTGCCTCGAGCACACGCACATCGCCGAGGAAGAGGGCACGCCCAACGACAAGCAGATGATCGAGCGCGTGGTGGCCGACCTGCTGACCATCCACAAGGAAGTGCGCGAGGTGATCGAAGATGCCGAGAGTGCGGGCGATCGCACGACCGTGAACATGCTCGACGACATCGGCGACGAGATCGAGAAGAAGGTGTGGATGCTGCGGGCCTGGCACCAGGGGGCGTGAGAAGCCGGGCTCGTGGGTGACCGCGATTACTGCGGGTCGTTCACCCAGCCGTAGCGGTAATATTTGCTGTAGGTCATGGCCCGCCAGCGGCCGCCTCGGGCGCTCAGGTAGAAGTGGGCTGCCGTCAAGTCGCTGCTGGCCTCGAGGCTATCGGGGGTGCTGTCCTCTGGCGGAATCGTGCCCGCGGCGTGCCCGTCGAGGAAGGCCATGAGGCTCCTGCCCGTGCCACCGCCATCGTGGCGGCGGTCGAGCTGGTCGAAGCCCTTGAAGGTCAGCATCGGGTCTCCCGCGTGGTAGAAGGTGGGGTTTTCTTCGACGAAGATGGGCACGCCGGGCAGGTTCTCCAGCAGCGCGCCATCGTCGAGCCATACACCCGCGCTCCAACCGCGCTCTACCGGGTTTCGGTAATACGCGAACAATGTGTGCAGCCCGAGCCGGGCGCCCTCGACCTGATGCACGAAAGCGAAGTCGCTGTCAACCTCGGCGTGGTCATACAACCCCGGTCCGGGAGTGAATGGACGGCCGCCGGAATCTTTGGGCGGCGTGTGGCGACCGTTGACGGCGCATTCGAGGATTTCATCGTCGGTCAGGTAGCCGCTGGAGATGAGCACGCCGGGCGTGGCGGTGTCGCCCTCGACGGTCTTGAGCCAGTTGCTGGCGGTCCAGATGCGGTCCTTCTGGTCGGTGGCGTAGAGGTTGGCCACGGTGGAGAGCTGGCCCAGGCGCTGGAGCGTGATGGTGCTGCGGGCGCTCTGGCGGGCGCTGGCGACCGCGGGCAGGGTCAGGGCGGCCACCACGGCGATGATGCCCATGACGACCAATAACTCGATGAGCGTGAACCCGGGATTGGCCGGGCGTCGGACTTTGGGCATCGGCGCCTCCGCGTGGATGTGCCCACCGCCCGGCCCCTGCGCCGAACGGTGTGGGTGAGCCCCAGACTTCGGCCGTTCCCGGGGCCGACTTCACGCCCGTTTGCCCGCTTCACCAGAACCTCACACATCGCCCGGTTTGGCACGCCTGAGCCCGCCAGTCGGGGCCCATAGGATCGCTGCGATGCCAGCCGCCCCCGAACCCACCACCGACACGCCAAGCCCGCTCGGCATGACCAGCGGGCAGTGGGTGGATGTGGTGGGTCCGAGGGTGAAGGGTCGGGGGTTATGGGCCCTTCGGGCGTACAAGGCGTTCATGCGGGAAGGCCGCACCGACGACCCGGTGTTCGAGCAGGTGGGCGTGCCCACCGTGGGCCGGGTGCTGCGGCGCGAGAGCGAGGACACGCCCGAGGGCGTCATCACCAAGTTCATCCAGGAGATGGATATCGAACGGCAGGGCGTGAGGCTGGAGGCCGAGTCGGTGGTGATCCCGATGATCGGACGCACGGGGGTGCTGGCACACTCGCTGTGCGTGAGCAGCCAGATCGGCTGCGCGATGGGGTGCGGGTTTTGCGAAACGGCCCAGATGGGGCTGATGGCGTCGCTTACGCCGGCCCAGATCGTGGGCCAGTGGCACGCGGCGCGGCACCAGGTGGGCGCGATGCCCGCCAACCTTGTTTTCATGGGCATGGGCGAGCCGCTCGACAATACCGAGTCCGTGTTGCAGGCCATCGCCGTGCTGACCGATCACGCTGGCGCGGGGCTGGCGATGAGCAAGGTCACGGTGTCGACGGTGGGCCGGCTCGATGGCCTGGTGCGATTGCGCGAGGCGGTGCGCCGGCCGGGCTGGCACAAGCTGGGCATCTCGATCAGCCTGAACGCGCCCAACGACGCCATTCGCAACCAGATCATGCCCATCAACCGCGCGATGCCGATGGGCCAGTTGCGCGAGGCGCTGCTCGACTTTCCCAATGGCACGGGCAAGCCGTACCTGATCGCGTATGTGCTGATCCCGGGGTTGAATGACGCGATGGAGCACGCCGACGAGTTGGCCGAGTGGGTCAAGCCGCTGCGGTGCATGGTGAACGTGATCCCCTACAACCCGCGTCGCCACAGCCCGTGGCCCGCGCCGGAGGAAGGCGTCGTCGATCGGTTCGTGCAACGGCTGGGCTCGCAGGGCGTGTTCGTGAAGCGGCGACGCACGAAGGGGCGGAGCACGATGGCCGCGTGCGGGCAGCTTGGCAATCCGAGCATCCGGCGGAGGCAGGTCTTGACGCCCATCACCATCGGCGATGGGCACTAAGGGCGGTGCGCGGCGTCGAGCACTGGACCAAGCCCAAGCGGCGCGTGAGTTGGCGCGTGGTGCTGGTTGTCTACCTGGTGCTGTTGTTGGCGTCGCATGTGGTCCACACGCTCAGGCCCACGATGCTGATGGTGGCCATCAGGCCCGATCCATCGGGCGAGGTGACGCTGCCCGAGATGACCGCCGCCGGCCCGCGCGAGGGGCATGAGGCTCGCGTGGCGTACATGGAATGGCGCTCTGGAAGGGCCGACGCGCCGCTGGTGCTGATGATTCATGGCTCGCCGGGTGATGCGACCAACTTCCAGGCGCTCGGGCCCGCGCTGGCCGATCTCGGGATCGATGCGATCGCGGTGGATCTGCCGGGGTTCGGCGCGTCGGAGCCCTGGGTGCAGGACATGTCGGCGCGGGCGATGGCGCGGACGTGCCTGGCGTTGCTCGACGCCTTGCACGAGAAGGGGCAAGCGCCGCGGCGCGTGCATGTGCTGGGGTGGAGCAACGGCGGGGCCGTCGTGCTGGACATGTCGGATATGCACGGGGAATCCAGTGTCGGGCTTGCGTCGCTGACCATGATGATGGCCACCGGCGCGCAGCGGACGGAGGGGTCGGGCGACTACTGGTTCGAGCGGGCCAAGTATGCGCTGGGGTACGCGGGCGTGTTCGGCGCGGTCGAGATGGTGCCGCACTTCGGGTTGCTCGGGCCGCGAAACGGATGGTACTCGTTCATCCGCAACTTCATGCACACCGATCAGCGGCCGCTCGCGGGCGTGCTGCGCGAGTTGGAAGAACCGCTTCTGATCTTGCAGGCCCAGCAGGATTTTCTGGTTGCGCCGTGGGCGGCCGAGGTGCATCACGGGCTCGCGCCGCGTTCGACCTTGGTGAGGCTCGACGGCAGCCACATCATGCCGTTCACCGAGCCCGATCTCTTGGCCCAACACATCGTGGCATTCGTGCGCGTGCATGAGGATGCTGGCGTTGTGCCCGCGCGATCAACGGTGGATGTGGCGCCTCGCATGGAGCCCGTGGGCGTGATGGGCGTGATGGACGCCGGCGCGACGTGGCTGCGCACGCGGCATTGGGTGTTCGAGGCGGTGGTGGTGGCGCTGATCGCGCTGGCGTGGTGGCGCGTGGGGCTGGTGATCGTCGCGGCGCTCGTCGCGGGCATGTACGTCGATTACGGCGTGGCCAGCGTCGGGCTCGCGGTGGCGGTGGCCGTTCGCGGGCCGGGCGTGTGGCGGCGCGTGCTGTGCCTTTTCGTGGGGATTCTCGCGTTGTTCCCCGCGTGGATGCTCGTGCGTTTCGGCGGGTGGTGGGCGGTGGAGCGGCATGGCGCGATGGGCTTGCTGGCGGTCATCGTGCTGGCCGCCCCGCTCACTTGGGTGCTGCCCCGCGTGTGGACGCGGAGCAACCGCCAGCGCATCCGGGCGGTCGCGTGGCGGTGGATCAGCCACGAGTTCTGGCCGACCTGGATCAGTTACCTGCTGCTCGCGCCAACGTTCGTGACGCAGGCGCTGCGCTATCGCCACCCGGTGATCTTCACGGCCACCAACCCCGGCATCGCTGGCGCGGGCGGGTTCATCGGCGAGCGCAAGAGCACCATCGCGCGGGCGCTACACGCCACGGGCGCGCCGTTGCTGCCCCTGGCGCTGGTGCGGATGCACAGCGACGACAACCGGCGCGTGGCCCGCGTGGAACGCTTGCTCGAACAGCGCCCCGACCTGGGCGGCTACCCCGTGGTGCTCAAGCCCGATCGCGGCGAGCGTGGTCGCGCGGTGCGCGTGTGTCGGAACATCCAGGACGTGCGCGAGCAGGTGGCGCGGGTACGGGCCGACCTGGTGTTGCAGAAGTTCGACGCTTCGCCGCACGAGGTCGGGCTGTTCTGGGTTCGGTTGCGACCGCCCGGCGAGGCCGACGAGCATGGGCACGAGGGCGAGATATTCGCCGTGACGCGCAAGGTGTTTCCGACGATCGTGGGCGACGGCCGGCGCACGCTGCGTCAACTGGTGCTCAGCGACGATCGCTTCCGCGTGCAGGAGCCCGTGTTCGCCAGGCGGTTCGGGCGCGCCATCGACCTCGTGCCGCCCGTGGGCGAGCGCGTGCGGATGGGCATCGCGGGCAACCACTCGCAGGGGTGCCGATTCGAGGACGGGGCCGATCTGATTACCAACGAGCTGACCGGCGTGATCGACGGGATTTGCCGGAAGTTTCCCGATGCGGACGGCCAGCCGGGCGGGCTCGACATCGGACGTTTCGATATCCGGTATCGTGATGAGGACGAACTGAAATCCGGTCATGGGTTCAGCGTGATCGAGCTCAACGGCTCGTCGGCCGAGGCGACCAACGTGTACGACCCGACGCGGACGTGGTGGTGGGCCATCGAGGTGATGAGCAAGCAGTGGGCCCACGCCTACCGGCTTGGCGCGATGCGGCGGGCGATGGGGCGCGAGCCGGTGGGTGGGCTTGAGTTGATCCTGATGGTGTTTCGCGCGCGGCGAGTGAGGCCCGAGGATGCGTTGGCGGATTAGGCCCGTTCAGGCGGCCATCGCTCGCAGATAGTCGGTCATGCTTTCCAACTCGGCGCTGTCGATGTCGTCGCGTTCGAGGCTCAGTTCGAGCAGCACGTCGGCGGCGCTGACCGAGCCCACGGGGAAGCGGTGCATGGCCTACCGGTTGCCCGCGGGGTCGATGATGTACGCGACGGCGAAGTCGCTTTGGTCCTG
>CAYGTM010000099.1:0-7762 GCA_964352795.1 uncultured Phycisphaera sp. | reverse complement strand
TTTGTAGGCAATGGGCGTTGGGCCGGAATCGGAAGTCAACGACCGAGTCCTACTCCCGCCGCATCACCGCCGCACCGGTTACATAGGTATGGTGCTCGGCGGTGGACCTGTGCCAGGCGAGGTAGGCGGCGATGTCCTGGGTGTTCCAGGCGATCGGGCCCGCGGGGCGGGCGGCGGCGAAGCTTGGGTGGTTCCAGAGGTCGGCCTCGAACTGGGCCATCGTCAGGGCCCGGCCGTTCCAGGCGGGGAAGGCCATGCCCAGTTCTTCCTCGCAGATATCGAAGCTCATGGCCAGCACGCCCCCGGGCACGAGCACGCGGGCGATCTCGTCCATGGCCCTGCGTTTGTCGGGCTGGTGCTCGATGACGCTCAGGCTGGTCAGCAGGTGGGCCCGGCCGTCGGGGGCGGGGATGGCCTCGTCGTCGGTGAAGGCCCAGTCGACCCGGACGTTGAGCTTCTCGCGGAGCCTGGCCCAGGTGCCCTCCATGCCGCGCGTGGTCTCGACCAGCGTGACGCGGGCGCCCAGCGTGGCCAGCCACCAGGGCATGGGGCTCAGCTCGCTGCCCATGTCGATGACGCGCAGGCCCGCCAGCGGCATCGATTCGATGGCGTGCAGCCAGAGCCAGGGGTACTCCCAGATCTTGCTCCACGAGTCGAACTCGCGCAGGCCGTGCTGCCTGGCGAAGGCGTTGAGCTGGGCCATGAACGAGGTGAAGGCCGGGCTCTGGAGTTCGTCCAGCTTCGCCAGGATGGCGCGCGGGGCGGGGGTGGTCAGGCGCAGGCCGGTGGTGTCGCCCGAACCGAGCGTGGGCGCCGAGCGCGTGGGCGCGACCGTGTTGGACATCGTGAGCGATCCCCCGATCTGCCAGCGAAGGGCCTGTTCCTCGAGCGCGGCGGCGTGCTCGGCGTTGGCTGGCGTCACGGTGGTGGGCACGCCCACATAGGCCAGCGCGAAGGCGGCGGGCGCGAGCGCGGCGGGCAGGTGGGCCGGCTCGGCGACGCGCGGCCCGTGGGCGGCCAGCCGGACGATGGTTTCACCCAGGCGAACGCGATCTTCCGGCGTGCGTTCCTGGAGGGTGGGCAGCAGCGTGGCGGCCTGCTCGCCCACGAGCGCGGCGGTCATGGCGTGGACGGGCAGCATGGGGCGATGGACGATCGGCCCCGGGCGCCCGCGCGGGTGCCACAACGACGCGACGGCGGCCAACCCGTCACGCAGCGGCTCGTCGAGCGCGGCCATCCCCGCGCCGATGCGGCCCGTGACGACCTTGCCATGCTGGGCGACATCGGTGCTGCCCCATTCCCAGGCGGGCAGGTCGTGGCGTGTCTTGTCGTACGCGAGCATGGCGTCATCGAAGGGCTCGCCGATGGAGTCGCACAACCGGCGCAGTTCGGCGTGCGGGGCGCACACGAGGCTCTCGTAGGTCAGATGGTGGAAGGCCTTGCCATCCAGGAACCGCTCGATGCGGCGGTTCCAGTTGATCCATCGCAGCGTGGCGGCCAAGGCGGTGAGCGGCGCCGTGCGCCTGGGGGCGAGCCGCAATGCCTTGCCGTAGAGTGGCGCGATGCCCGTGCGGTCGGCAGCCAAGGCCGAACTCTGCGCCACGTCGAGGGCGTCGCGGGTGATCCAGACCCACTTCGCGTCGGGCAGGATGTCGTGCAGGGCGTCGAGGTGGAGCGCGTTGTTGGGCGTTTTTTCCGCCCAGCGCGTCTTGCCACGCGCGTGGGCGTAGGCGAGCATCACCTCGTCAAGAAAGTGCCGCGCCGCGCGATGGACCACCTGGGCGGGCTGCTGGTAGCTCTTGCAATAGCCATGCTCGGGCTCGACCATCGCGCGAATCAGGCCCAGCAGCGTCGAGGGCTGGTGCTCGGCCAGCCAGGGCGTCTCGGGCCCGCAGGCGATATTCGGGTGCGCGTCGAGCATGGTGCGCAGCAGCGTGGTGCCGCTGCGCGGAACGCCCAGGATGATGATGGGTGGTGCGGGAGAGTTGGTCATGTGGTCTGTGGGGCGGGCGTGGCGCTCGGGGACGCGAAGCCCGCGGGGGCGGCCTCGATGGAGAGCGGCAGCCGGGCCACGCCGAAGAACGGCATGGGCTGCATGGGCGGGTGGTTCACGCGGATGGGCCCGAGCCCTTCGATCTGATCGTGGAAGACGGCGCCGTTGGGGTTGCCGTCGGTGGGGGCCTCGCTTGCGCCCAGGCCCAGGGTGTACTCGCCCGGCGTCAGATCGAGCGTCACTCGGAACGTGACCACCACGCGCTCGCCGGGCTCGAGCGGCGGCAGGGTGACGTTCTGCTGGGCCGTGCCCTGGCTGAAGACCTGCACGCCGAAGCGATTGGTGAGATACACGCCCGCGCGCGGGCTCTCGACATGCTCGGCGGCCTCGACCAGCACGCGAACGAGCAGCACCTGGCCGATGCCGAAGATGCTGCGCGTGGCTTCGCCCTCGTCGGTCATGCTGGCGGCAATGAGACGCAGCCCGCCCGCGCCGTGGCGGCGGTCCTTGTCGTTGGCGTGCGCGATCATGTCGTTCTTGATGATGCCGCGAGCGAGCGCGGCACCGTGGGTGGTGTCGGGGGCGTGCTCGCGTTTGGGCGTCGGCGTGTCGCCGTCGCCGCGGTCCCACTTGTTGACGGGCTTGTCGACCCCGCCCTTGCGCAGGGCGGCGTGGTAGCGGGCGATGGCGTCTCCGGGCTCGCCCTGGAAGGCGACCTTGCCCTGTTCGAGCAGGATGGCCCGATCGCACAGATTGGTGATGGCCCCCGCGTCGTGGCTCACCAGCAGCATGGTCGTGCCGTTGTCGAGCAGTTCGTGGATGCGTCGCGTGCATTTCTGGACGAAGAAGATGTCGCCCACGCTCAGGGCCTCGTCGACGATGAGCACCTCGGGCTCGAAGGCCGCGAAGATGCTGAACGTGACGCGCACGGTCATGCCGCTGCTGTAGCTACGCACCGGGCGATCGAAGAAGGCCCCGATGTCGGCGAAGGCCTCGATGGCTTCCATCTTGGAGCGGGCGAAGTCGCTGGGGAAGTTCAGCAGTCGCGCCATGTTGTGGACGTTCTGGCGGCCCGTGAGGTCCTTGTTCAGCCCCGCGCCAAGTTCGATGAGGCTCAGCACGCGACCCTGGATGGCCGCGGTGCCCTCGGTGGGGATGCTCACGCCGGTGACCATCTTGAGCAGGGTGCTCTTGCCGCTGCCGTTGCGGCCGACCACGCCCAGGCACTCGCCCTTGCGCAGCTCGAAGGAGACGCCCCGGACGGCCCAGAAGTCGCGGTGCAGGTTCAGGTGGTTGAGGGTGGCCCACTCGGCCATGCGGTGCCAGGGGTTGTCGTACAACTTGAAGCGTTTGCCCAGCCCATCGCAGCGCACGGCCCAGTTGTCCTCTGGGGCACTTGCGGCGATGGGTGTTTGGGCGTTGTTGTCCACTGGGCTCATTGTAGTGGCGAGCCCAGCAGGCGGCGGCGCAGGCGAGCGAGCCGTTGAGCGAGGCGAAACGCCCGGCTGGCCCGGATGTCGGCCAGTTCGTCACGGGCGGCGTCGCGATCAACCTCAGCTATGTGGGCACGGTGCATGGCTGCCTCGCGTTCCCGATGGGCGTGGGCGACTGCCCGTTCAAGCTCCGTGAAGCGCTCCGCTGCTGGCTGGCCCGGTCGGCTGGCATCTTCGTCTTTGACTGGACCGGCGATTACTTCGGGCAGCACGGCGACGCTCGCGCCCTGTTCGACAAGGGCGCGCAGCACGCTCGCGGCGTCGTCGGACACCCCCGCCGCCTCGATCCGGCGCCACCATTGGGCATCGATGGCGATCGGGCCGGGGTGCTCGACCAGCAACTCGGGGTGCTTGGCCGAGGGCGTCGAGAACGGCACGACCTCGCGGCCGTCGGGCCCGGTGCGGGCGAACCAGGGGACGACAGCGTCGAGTTGCTCGTTGGCGCGCAGGGCGGCGGTCAGGGCGCTGCGCAACTCGTCGGTGATGCCCGCGAACGTGAGCACCGCGACTTCCCGATCCGACGTGGGTTTCGGCGGCGTGGGCGTCAGTGAGGCGGCGTGCTCGATCCGACGGCCAACCACCGCCGTGTCATCACAGATCGTGGCGATGCGCTCACGGGCGGCCCGGCCCATCGCGCGGCGATTCTCGACCGACATGCCAGTCGCACGTTCAATGGCGCGGGCCAGATCACTCGCGTCGCCGGGTGTGAAGAGCAGGCCACTCACGCCCTCTTCGATCATCTCGGCCATACCACCCGCACGAGCGGCGATCGTGACCTGGCCGGCGGCCATCGCTTCCATGCAGGTGTTCGGGTAGTTATCGTTCGGGCTTGGCACGATGGCGAGAGCGCAGACCCGTCGCTGCCCGGCCAATGTTTGTGGATCGAGTTCGCCGAGAAACTCGAATCGCACCCCGTGTCGGGCCATGGCCGCTGCGCCGAAGTCCTCGTTCGCTACCCAGTCGAACGTCTCGCGCCCCGCCACACGGATGGCTGGGCCCTTCTCGCCCAGCATTCCCGCGGCCTCGGCCAGGGTGTCGAACCCTTTGCGCTTTTCCATGCGACCCACGAACAAGGCAATGGGTTCGCTCGGCAGCGGGTCGTCCAAGTCCATGGCCTCGCCCAGCGGGTAGGGCGTCACATGCACCTTGCCTTCGAGGGCAGGCTCCCATCGCGTGGTCCACTCGGCAAGCGCATGGCTGGGGCAGGCTACGCCATCAGCCCATCGCAGCACATCGCGTTCCATCGAGCGCAGCTCGGCCATCGCGCGGCCGGCCTGGGGCCCACCTTGCAACTCCTCGATCCACGCCGTGGGCGAGTGCAGGTGGACGAGCACCGGCGGGCCTTGCTGGCCCATCGCCGCCAGCGGGCCGCGTCCGAGCCGCCGCTCGTTCAAGACGAACCACAACAGCGCGCCCGTGTCGGGTGCTTCGATGGCCTTGGGTGTGAACTCCTCGAGCAGCCAGGGCAGGTACACGCGCAACTGCATCGCCAGCACCGCTTCGCGGTGGAACGCCCAGAACGCCGCGTGGCACGCCGGGCCTGAAGGCGACGCCAAAATACTGGCGCGCGGCCCGGCCCAGTCGGGCTGGCCTTTGGTGTGTTCGAGGAAGGGCAGGCGAACCACCCGCACGCCCGCGTCATCTTCGACGGTAGGAGCATCGCCATCGCCCACCGTGACCACCACCGGCACCTGCCCTTGGGCGGTCATGGCCCGGGCCATGCGCACCGTATAGGTGCCGATGCCGCCGCCGACGAAGGGTGGGTACTCACGCGAGATCAGCAGCACGTCGGGGCTCCGCAGGTCGATGGACAGGGATGACGATAGCCGCCCGCCCGAACGCACGCCCTACCATAACCCGATGAGCAAACCCAAGAGCAGCAGACCCAGGGCCGGACGTTGGGTATTCGCAACCAGCGTGACACTGGCCATCGTGATGACCACGGCGGTCATTGTTCTGGCCTTCACCCTGCCCATGAGCGACAGCGAGCGGCTCTTCGCCGAGACGGGCCCGTTCGAGGAAGCCTCGCCCTGGTTGTGGATCGTGCTGGCGTTGTCGCTGCCGCTGATCTTCCGGAAGTTCACGCTCGAGATCGCCGCGGGCATGGTCGTGTCGCTGGCGGCCGCGGCCCGAGAGTGGGACTGGCACATCGCCTTCACCGAGTACAGCGTGCTCAAGCCGCCGTTCTATTACCGCGAGGGCACGCTGCCCGAGCGCATCGTGGCCGGTGGCATCGTGCTCGTGGTCATCGCCGGCGTCGTGATCCTCCTGGCCAGGCTGATCCACCTCCGCGCTTGGAAGCGGCCCTGGGCCTGGTGGGTGTTCGCCCTGGGCTTCGCGTTCTTCATGCTCGCGTTCTCCAAGGCCGTCGACCGGGCCCCGGGCATCCTGCGCGACGATCTTGGCGTGGACATGAGCGACCAGCTCCGCGTGCTCTGCTATGCCGTCGAGGAAGGTCTGGAGATGCTCCTGCCGGTGTTCTTCGGCGCGCACGCCCTGGCCCTGGCACGCTGGCACAAGAAATCGCCAGGCACGGGAAGCCCGCCAGCGAGGTAAGGACTGTCCGCCGGGCGGACGATGCCGGCTCGCGCGGCCGCCGCGCTGGGGGATGATCAGTCGTGGACGAGCGCGCGACAGGACCTGGCTGGGCGTTCTGGTGGCTTCGGGCCGCGGGGGTCTACAACATCCTCTGGGGTGCCGCCGTCGTGCTGTTTCCCGGGTGGCTCTTTGACTTCGCGGGCATGGAGCAACCCCGCTACCCACAGCTCTGGCAGTGCATCGGCATGATCGTGGGCGTCTACGGCATCGGCTACATCGCCGCCGCGCGCGACCACCGGCGGCACTGGCCCATCGTGCTGGTGGGCCTCTTGGGCAAAATCTTCGGGCCCATCGGCTTCGCGCAGGCGCTGCTCAACGGCGACCTGCCGCCGGCCTTTGGCGTGACCATCCTGACCAACGATCTGATCTGGTGGGTGCCGTTCGGCCTCATGCTGCGTGACTCGTGGCTCCACCACCGGGACCAATCATGATCGAGGCCCTCGCGCTCGTCCACGCCGCCGCCACTTGGTTCATGGTCGGGCTCATCTGGTTCGTGCAGGTTGTCCATTACCCACTCTTCGCCGGCGTGGATGGGCCGCGATGGACCGAGTATGGACGCCGGCACCAAGCCCGCACGACGCTCGTGGTCGGGCCGGTGATGCTGGTCGAACTTCTCTCGGCCGCATGGTTGCTCGCGTTGATGCCCGGCGCGATCACGATCGCCGGTGCGGTGCTGCTGGCGGTCGTCTGGTTGTCGACGTTCCTGGTTCAGGTGCCTCTGCACGGCAGGCTCGATGGAGGCCACGACGCCACCGTGATTCGCCGCTTGGTCGCCACGAACTGGATACGCACGACACTCTGGACGGCACGCGGCGTTCTCGCCTTGACGCTGCTCTAAGCCCCCGTCATCATCGCCTCGACACCCTTGCGATCCACCGGCAGCTTCTCGCTCATGTTCACCGGCCCGTCGCTGGTCACATGGATGTCGTCCTCGATGCGGATGCCGATGTTCTCGTCCTTCAGATAGAGGCCCGGCTCGATGGTGATGATGGCGTCTTTGGCCAGGGGGGTCTTGGGGTCGACATCGTGGACCGAGATGCCCAGGTGGTGGCCGATGCCGTGGTAAAAGGCGTGCCCGTACCCGGCCTTGTCGATGACCTCGCGGGCGGCCATGTCCACGTCGTGCATCCAGGTACCGACCGTCGAGGCCTTGATGGCGGCTCGCATGGCCTTGAGTACCAACTCATATGCGTCGGCCTGGGTGCTGTTGAAGGTGCCGTTGACCGGGAACGTGCGGGTGATATCCGCGCAATACCCACCGACCTTTGTCCCACTATCCAAGACCAGCATGTCGCCGTCTTCCATCGTGTGGTTGTTCGCGCCGTAGTGCAGCACCGTGGCGTTGACGCCCGAGCCGGCGATGGGATTGAAGGCGTGGCCCTCGCCGCCATGCTCGGCGAACGAGGCGGTCAGCGTGCGGATGATCGTGCCCTCGTTCGCGCCAGGTTTGATCTCCCGGGCCGCCGCGCGCACCCCGGCCATCGTCGCGTCAACCGCGCCCTGGATCAACGCGCGCTCGGCCCCGCTCTTGGCGGCGATGAGCTGGTAAAACGGCTGCCACGCGCTCTCGATCGACACACCCGGCACGCGCTCGGCGGCCAGGCGATACGCCGCGAGGTCCGGGTTGACGCCAGCCGGCGCGGGCTTGGGCTCGTGCAGCGTGGCGAGCGTGCCGATG
>CAYGTM010000098.1:0-7766 GCA_964352795.1 uncultured Phycisphaera sp. | reverse complement strand
GTACGGCCACTTCATCGTGAACCGGCTTGGCCTGAACCAGGGCGCTTTCGGCGAGGGGTACAGCGACGCGGTGGCCCTCGCTCTGTACGACGTGGGTCTGGTTGGCGAAGAGTTCGGCGGTGGCGCCATCCGCAACCCCGAGGGTGCTCGCCAGCAGTTTCCCTGTTCTTCGGGTGCCATCCATACCTGCGGCCAGATCGTGGGCGGCAGCTGGCGCTGGATCCGCCTGAACCTGGGTGGTTCGCTCGGGTCGGGCCCGGGCCTCGAGGAAGCCCGCGACCTGTTCGTCGCGTGGTCCATGATCACCGAGGGCGGTCGCGGCCTCGATTCGGCCGGCCCGTGGACGGCCATCGAGGTGCTGACCATCGACGATGACGACGGCATCCTGGGCAACGGCACGCCCAACTACGACGAGATCTGCGCCGCGTTCGATCGCCACGGCATCGACTGCCCCGAGCTCGACCTGCTGACCATCAGCGTGGTGGATGCGCCCGAGCCGCTGCTGCCCGGCCAGAGCGGCCAGGTGCGCGTGAACATCGAGGACTCCACAGCCTCGTTCGTGCCTGGCACGCAGCAACTCGGCCTGATCATCGACGGCAGCACCCAGTTCGTGCCGCTGGTTGCCGACGGTGCCGACTTCGTTGCCACGATCCCCGGGCAGGCCGGCCTGACCGACTTGGCCTACTTCGTGACGGCCGATGCCGACACGGGCGACACGGTGCGCGTGCCCAGCGAGGGCGGCTTCTCCGTGCTGGTGGGCGAGACGTTCGTGTCGTTCGACTTCGAGACCGCCCCGGGTTGGACGGTCGAGAACACGGCCGTGTCCGACGGTGCCTGGGATCGTGGCGTGCCGCTTGGTGATGGCCAGCGCCAGGATCCGACGACCGACTTCGATGGCTCGGGCCAGGCATGGCTGACCGACCGGGCGGCCGGCAACAGTGATCTCGACGGCGGCCCCACCATCCTTGTCAGCCCCGTGTTCGACCTGTCGGGCAACACTGACGCGATCGTTTCGTACGCCCGCTGGTTCCAGAGCGTCAACGGCGATACCGACGACTTCCTGGTCCAGTTCTCCGACAACGGCGGCCTCAGCTGGCGCGGTGCCGACGCGACGGCCCATGACGATTCGGGCTGGATCGTCGTCGCCATCCGCGTCTCGGACGTGGTGGCCGTCACCGATGAGTTCCGCGTGCGGTTCGTGGCCATCGACAATCCCAACGACTCGGTCACCGAGGCCGGCGTCGACGCCTTCTCGATCATCGTGGACGGCGGGTCGGCCTGCCGGGCCGATATCGACGGCGATGGCAGCCTGACCATCTTCGACTTCCTGGCCTTCCAGAACCTGTTCGACGCGGGCGACCTGGCGGCCGACTTCGACGGCGACGGCAGCCTGAGCATCTTCGACTTCCTGGCCTTCCAGAACGAGTTCGACGCCGGCTGCCCGTAAGCCCGATCGGCCTCGTACCCGACTTCTCGCATCGGGCGTGCCCTTGACGGGGCACGCCCGTTTTCGTTCTCCGGGCCCACGCCCGAGGGCGGACCCAAGCCCCGCTGACGGCATAGCATGGGGGCCTCGGATCGGACGGCCGACCCGGGGCACATCCGGGGTGTGGCGCAGCTTGGTTAGCGCGTTTGACTGGGGGTCAAAAGGTCGCAGGTTCGAATCCTGTCACCCCGATTCATAACCGACACTTCCTCGGCAAGTGCGGATTGAGCGCGCTGATGCGGGCAGTTCCAACGCGTCTCTCCACCGCATGTTTGTGTCCTCCTGCTCGCAAGCCATCTCATCTGTAGCGTTGCCTGAACGCGCGGGGAGTCATCGACATCCGTCGCGAGAACGTGCTGGTCAGGTGGCTATGGCTTGAGAAACCGCATCGCAAAGCGATGGTTGTGATGTCCCAGGATGTATGCAGCAGGTATCGCTGTGCTGCTCGAAGCCGCTCCTTGATGATGTATTGCCCAGGACTCATGCCGAATGATTCCCGGAAAGAGATCAGAAACTGGTGAGTCGTCTGGCTGACCAGGCTAGAGAGCCTGTCGAGCGTGATTTGAGTGTCGAGGTTCTCGAACACATAGTCCCGCACAAGAGTGGCGTTTGCACTGTTGAGGCTGTGAGTCGCCGGCGATACCGGTGTTGTGGCCGTGTATACGGCGTGCACGTGTTCCCAAATCTCGCAGGTCGTAGAGGCGACATCGAGCCTGCTGGCATCGTCGTGCTGATCCATCGTCGATCGGAGCCGCTCCAGCGCCCTCAGAAGCGCATGGTCTGCGTGGCCGGCGCGCAGTGCGAAGCCGTTTGAATCTGCGTTGTTGGACATCGCCGGGGCTGTGAGGACCGCGAAGTCGATCACATCGCCCTTTGCTTGGCTCGCATACTCGACCCCTGCCGGGACCGTCCAGACTTCACCGGGGACTGCGGCGCCGAGACTGCTGCCTCGGCCGTCGACCTCGGTCTCCAAGAAGGTCATCCGTCCCGCCAGGTGCACGATGATCGTGTCGTTGGAACTCCGAATGGCCCAGTTGGTGGGGGCGCGGATATTTGTCGTCTCAAAGCGGATCTGCCCTGATCCGGGTTGGGCTCGCAACGCATCCGTCACGGCGTTGTACGGGCCACATCCGGTGGGGGATCGCTTGGTCGGGAGGGTCTGGCGCATGCCCTCAGGATATGCGGCCGGAGAATTTGAAAGTCAGCGAGGCGTCGGGTGTACACCATAACGCCGTTGCGCGAATAGGGTCCAAATCCAACGAGCAAGGAGACAGAACATGGCAGACAAGAACAGCATCGAGGGCAAGGTCGTTCTGATCGCCGGTGGTGCCAAGAACCTCGGCGGACTCATCGCTCGGGACATGGCGGCGCACAAGGCCGAGGCTGTGCTGGTGCACTACCACAGCGATCGAACCAAGGCGGAGGCGGACGAGACCGTGGCGGCAGTCAAGGCTGCCGGGGCGAACGCATCGGCGTTCCAGCAAGACCTGACAACTCCCGCGGGGTGTGCCGCCATGTTTGACGCGGCGATACGCGACTTCGGTCGTGTCGACATCGCGATCAACACCACGGGGATGGTCCTCAAGAAGCCGATCGTGGAGGTGTCCGAACGCGACTACGATACAATGTTCGCGATCAACTCGAAGGCAGCTTTTTTCTTCATGCAGGAGGCCGGCAAGAAGCTCTCAGATCAGGGCAAGCTGTGTTCGGTCGTCACCTCGCTGCTCGCCGCATTCACTGGGTACTACTCCGCCTACGCAGGCGCGAAGGCTCCCATTGAGCACTTCACGCGGGCCGCATCGAAGGAGTTCGGCGCAAGGGGTATCAGCGTCACTGCCGTCGCCCCTGGCCCGATGGACACGCCGTTCTTCTACGGCCAGGAGACCGAGGACGCCGTCAAGTACCACAGCACCGCTGCCGACCTCAGCAAGTGGTCGAAGAGTGGGCTGACAGAAATCCAGGATATCGTGCCGCTTATCCGCTTCCTGGTCAGCGACGGCTGGTGGATCACGGGACAGACGATCTTCGCCAATGGCGGGTACACCACCCGGTGAGTGAGGCTTTCACCGCGAAACCAGAATCCGCGTTTCCACGCTCCAGAGGCTGATTTGCTGTCTGAAAAGTTCAACTGGTGTCCTGTCACCCCGATTTGGGACTCTCGATGGCCTCGGCATTTGCCGGGGCCATCTGTGTTTGTGGCGCTATTCGTCGAGCAGATCTAGAATGAAACGCAGGCTACCGGTTGACCGCTGCTAAGCCGCGACCATGACAGATACATGACTCAGAGGTCCCTCAGCACGCTACTTTTATCCATGCATCTGCCCCTTCTTGTCGTGTGCTTGATCGCAGCCCTGCCCGCCTCCGCGCAGCAGGAGACGGTACCCGACTCCATGTCGGAAGAGCCGCCGAGTGTGCGCACCGCACCGACCGCGGCGGGCGACATCGTTACCCAACTCGATAAAAGCGTCTTCCACATCTATCAGGCCAAGGACTCGGTCTATTGGTTCGGGAGTGATGGGCAGGGTGTGTACCGTTATGACGGGCAGGAACTCGTTCGGTTTACCACCGCGCACGGACTGAGCAGCGACAGAGTCCGCAGCATTCAGGAGGATCGCTCGGGAAGTATCTTCGTGTGCGGTGAGGGGGGCGGGGTGAGCAGGTTTGATGGCCGCGTGTTCAGCAGGCTCAACGCCCTGGACTCGACGAACAGCGAGTGGAAGCTGGGGCCGAATGACCTGTGGTTCCCGGGCGGGCAGGATTCGGGCGTGGTGTACCGCTGGGACGGCGCGTCGCTGCACCGGCTTGCATTTCCCAAGACCCAAGCGGGCGAAGCGCACATCGCCGCGCACCCGCGATCGAAATACCCCAACGCTAGGTACAGCCCGTACGATGTCTACACCATTTTCAAGGACAGCAAGGGGCACGTCTGGTTCGGTACGGCAGTTCTCGGTGCCTGCCGCTATGACGGAACTTCCTTTGTATGGGCTGGCCTCGGTGAGAACGGCAGCTTTGGCGTGCGCTCCATCGTTGAGGACCAGGATGGCAAGTTCTGGCTCAGCAACACGGTGAGTCGATTTGCCGAAGATCCGAACGCCGCGGCTAAACCGGACACCCCGCGATATCGAAAGGAGGCGGGGATCGCAACCAACGCCGCCCCCTACTCGGTCTTCATGTCAACTGTCAGGGACAAGGACGGCGTCCTGTGGATGGCGACGCTCGGCAATGGCGTGTTTCGGTACGATGGAACCAAGTGGACCCACTTCCCGGTCACACATAACGACGAGCCTATATGGGTCTACTCGATCTATCGAGACCGGCAGGACTTCCTGTGGCTCGGCACGCATGAGCATGGGGTCTACAAGTTCAACGGAGAAAGGTTCGAGAAGTTCAAGATCTGATGATGGAGGTTGATGAGGGCTTCACACTGGATCAGTGCTGGGAATGAGACGCAGAACGACCAGCAGATCGCACAAGTGCTGGAACTCGGCCTTCCAGACCCTAGCGCCCTCTAGAAAAAGTTCGACTGAAGTTCTGTCATCCTGATTGTTTTGCAGATCGAGCCCTTCGGCGAGCACGTCAAAGGGCTCTGGTTTTTCGGGGGGTGTACAGCTATGCCGTTCCTGGTACAGCTGTTTCTAAGGTATCTCATGGATTTGATCCACTGTCAGCCAATCACCCCACGGGGGATGTTTGGCTTTTATTTGCCATCGTTGCCCTTGGCGAGGCGGATGCCTTCAAAATTTCATGCGCTGAAGTCCGCGAAGTATCGCAATAGATAGGTAGGGATGGACTCATGCCAATCATGGAGCGACGAGTCGTCAACGATCGCTCGCGTTGTGTGCGCATGGGGAAAATCGGATCCCCGTAAAGACGAGTCAGAAGGGCACGGGTAGAGTGGCGGTGCATCCGTCGCGGGACAACATCCAAATCATGTTACCATGAAGTAGGAGTGCGTCATGTTATCTCGAATCGCTTGTCTGGTCGTTCTGTATGCCACGAGTCTTGTGTGTGGTGATGTGATTGTCAAGAATGATTCTGGCCAAGGCATCACGCTCGTTCTTTCGTCATGGACTTCAGCAGCCGGTGTGGAGGCTCGACACGACGCCACTTGGAATCTCGACGCTGGTGCCAATACCCGCCTGCTCTACGAGGATGCCGACATTCGTGCCAAAACGTTTCGGTGGCGGGTGCGCACCGCGAACGGCGAGACGCCCGAGGCCGACAAGGTATGGATTCAGCACGCTGGTGCCGATGGCCATGTGCGCATTACCATCAGCCCACGAGAAGTTGCCGCATCGGCCGGGCGTGTCCGTGTCGTGAATACGACCACCTGGCCTCTCAACCTCTCAAACTGCTGGTATACCGACACGAATGGGGTCCGGCAGAATGTGCAAGGGAGTTGGAGTTTTGAGCCGGGCGAATCGTCGTACTTGCTCGTCGGAAGCAACGAGTTTCGCGCTCGAACGTTCCGTGCGTCGCTCAATGCCGGTTCGCACTCGACAAGTTGGATCTGGAATCATCAAGGGGGTGATGGCGAGCCGCTGACGGTGACCATTGGGTATGGCGATCTCGGGCCATCGACAACGTGGACGCCGAAAGTGACTCAGGCGAGCCCCGCAGCGTACACGTTCTGCGCCACATCGCGCATGCAGACGATCGTGTTTCGCCTTCAGAATCTATCCGGTCGTGGTGATGTCGACCTCTTTGTCAAAGATGCTCGCGGTCGCATCGTCGCACGATGCACATACGGCGGAACACATGATGACCGCTGCATGCTCCATGTCGCCGAGCAGGGTCAATACACGATCGAAGTCCGCGCGCAAGGAGCGGGCGATCCCATTGACTGCAAGGTCTCCATTGCCTGCATCAACCACCTCGATATCCTCGGCGAGGTCGTCGTGAAGGAGGGGGTCAAGATGCTGATCGCGGGCGGCATTCTCGAACTCATCGGCGATGAAAAGACGAAGAAGGATTTCTGGAACGAGACCGGTACCGGCTTGGCCAAGGATGCCATCGCGCTCGCCTTGGTCGAGATGCTCATGCAGGTCCAACGCGAGAAGCCCGACATCGATCCGCTCAGCAACGATCTGGCTTCGCTGGTGAGCAAGCTCCGCGGCGATGATCGGATCGTGAATGTCCGTGGCGCGTTTCTGGATGAACTCATGCGACGCGTTCGCGCTTCGTGCCGCTGACACGCCCTTGCCGGAGGCGGCAGCGGATGACCGCGTATGACCACCGGTGGATCGAGACGGGGTGAGAGGCGTCATGGCGGTCGTCAGTAGGGTATTGTTTGGTTATGGCCGCTCCAAAGCCAGCCTGGCTCTTCGTCGACATGGACTGCTTCTTCGCTTCGGCCGAGCAGCACCTGAGGCCCGAGCTGCGCGGGCGGCCGGTGGGAGTGGTGCCGGTGGCCGGCGATTCGAGTTGCGTGATCGCGGCCAGCCACGACGCCAAGAGGCTCGGGGTGAAGGTGGGCACGCGGGTGCCCGAGGCGCGGCGGCTGTGCCCGGGCATTGAGTTGGTGTTGGCGCGGCCGGCGACGTATGTCCGGCTGCACCACGCCGTGGCGGCCCGGATCGATCGCGTGCTGCCCATCGAGAAGGCGTATTCGATCGACGAATGGTCGATCCGGCTCCGCGGGCCCGAGCGGGAGTGGGACCGGGCCCTGGGACTCGGTCGGGCTGTCAAGGAGAGCATCCGCGCGGCCTTTGGCGAATCGCTGGGCTGCTCGATGGGCATCGCCTCTTCGCGGCTGCTGGCCAAGGTGGCCAGCGACTTGGATAAGCCCGATGGGCTGCTGGCGCTGCCCGCGTCGGAGGTGCTCGGGCGATTGGGCCACCTCGACGTGCGCGAGCTGACGGGCATCGCCGAGGCGATGGGGGCGAGATTGCAGCGGCACGGCGTGCGCACCGTGGCGGACTTGTGGGCTATCGGCCGGCAGGACGCGGCCCGCATCTGGGGCTCGGTGGTCGGGGCTCGATACTGGGACGGCCTGCACGGCGTGGATGAGCCCGAGGTCGTGACGCGGCGGCACTCGATGAGCCATGCCAACGTGCTCGAGCCCAGGTATCGCAGCGACGAGGGGGCCCGGCAGATGCTGGTGCGTCTGGTGACCCGGCTGGGCAAGCGGCTGCGGGAGGAGGGCTACCTGGCGTCGGAACTCGGCATCGAGGTGCGGAATGTGGACGGCGGGCGGTTTTCGCCCTCGGCGGCGCTGCCGGCGGAGGAAGACTCTCCCCTGGTCGTGGTTGGCGGGTTCGGAGGCGGGCACGTGCGGCCG
>CAYGTM010000097.1:0-7809 GCA_964352795.1 uncultured Phycisphaera sp. | reverse complement strand
CACCACGGCTACGACGCCCGCGCCGAGTTCTTATGGCGGCCCGGGCGTCGTAGCCGTGGTGAACGGCTCGGTGCTGTTCGCCGACAAGCCACGACTTGCGGTGGGTGACGATGCCAACGAGGACTTGCAGGTGCTCGAAGCGTCGGCGCCGTGGTCGATCAAGGTCTTGTGGAAGGGTGTCGAGTTCGACGTTCCTTTGTTGCGCCGGGATCGCATTGTCATTCCCCAGAGCGAGCCCGGCTCGCCGGCCGAAGGCTGAAGCGAGGAATCCATGAAGACCGAAGTTCGTTCCAGCCTGCTCGCGCGATCATCACTGCTCGCTATGGCGTGCGCTGCGGGGCTTGCGGCCTCGGCGTCGCTCGCCCAGGAGACTCCCGCACCTGCGCAACCCGAGCGCACCTCGAATGGCCGCCGCGTCATCGAGGGTCCGCCCACGACGCTGACGTTCCGGGATGCGTCCATCGAGGACCTGATTCCTTTCATCGTCGAGGCGACCGGCAAGGTCGTGATCGTGCCCGAGGTTCGCTTGCCGGCGCGCATCACCGTGATTAGCGACCAACCGATCCCGCGGATGCGCGCGCTCGACTTGGTGATCCTCGCGTTGCAACAGGACGGCGTGGCGGTCGTCGAGACCGAAGACATCATCATCCTGCGCGACATCAACGAGGTGATCCGCCAGGACGTGCCGGTAATCGGCCCCAACGAGAGCGTGCTCCTGCGCACCGACCTGGGCTCGATGGCCGAGAAGGTGTACCGCATCAGCAACTCGGAGGCCAAGGCCCTGGCCGACGCCCTGGGCGAGGTGGTGCCCGAGTACGCGAAGATCACGGTGGACGAGGCGAGCAACCACATCGCGGTGCTGGGCAACATCGGGCTGCTGCGGCGCATCGAGGCGCTGCTGGCGGGCATGGACCAGCCGGGCTCGCGCGCGCTGGTGACCAAGACGTTCCGGCTGCGCTACGCCGACGCGGAACTGATTTCCGCAAACATTACCGAGCTTTTCGGCGAGAGCGATTCGAGCACGAGCAACCAGCAGCAGAACCGCGGCCAGAACTTCAACCGCTTCTTCGGTCGCGGCGGCGGCGAAGAGGAGGCCTCGGCGGGCGCTTCGACGGCCGAGCTGCGCGTGACGGCCAACACCCAGCAGAACGCCGTGACGGTGGCCGCCGAGCAGGGCGTGCTGGACCAGATCGCCGACCTGATCGATCGCGAGTGGGACTTGCCGTTGCCCGAAGAGACGGTCACGCCGCGCATCTACACGCTGGAGAACAGCGATCCCATCGCGGTGCGCGACTTGCTTGTCGGGTTGTTCGGCGAGCCGAGCGCGGCGGCCGCTGGCGGTGGCGGCCAGGGCAATCAGGCGAACCAAGGGTCATCGGGCTCGTCGCAGGGCGTGGGTCGCCTGGCCGGTCAGTTTGCGTTCGAGGCGATTCCCTCGGCCGGGCAGATCGCGGTGGTGGCCAAGAGCCCCGACAATCTCGCCGTCATCGACCAGATCATCCGCGATCTTGATAAGCCCAAGAGCGTGGGTCTGCCGGCAATCGTGTCGCTCAAGCATGTGTCGGCGGAAGAAGTCGCCGAGCAACTCAACGCCTTGCTCGCGCTCGACGGCACGCTCGCGAGCATCCCTCGCAGCGAGAGCGGGCTGACCACCGGCGCGGGCGCGGGCTCGAGCCCGTTCGCCAGCGACGCCGAGGACGATGCATCCACGGCGGCCGAGAACGACCCGGGCAGCATCACCTTCTGGTGGCAGACCGCGCGCGAGCAGACCACCAATGCCGGGCCGAGCAACCTGATTGGCAAGCTGCGCATCGTGCCGGTGTGGCGTCAGAACGCCATCATGGTGCTCAGCCCGCCGGAGTATCGCGCGGCGGTGGTCGACCTGATCGAGCAGCTCGACCAGCCCGGGCGGCAGGTGCTGATCCAGGCGGTCATCGCCGAGGTCAGCCGTGATGACGCCGAGGCCTTGGGCCTGCGGTGGTCGAGCTCGGCGATCAATCTTGGGCGCACCGACAACTCCATCGGCTTTACTTCGACGACGACGGCGACCGAGAACGGCGTCTTCGGGAATCTGTTCGATACCAGCGTGCTGAACGTGGGCATCGACCTGAACGCCGTGCTCCAGGCCCTCGACGAGCGCACGAACGTGAGCATCCTGAGCCGGCCGATCATCTTCACCAGCGATAACCAGGAGGCCGAGTTCTTCGACGGGCAGGACATTCCGTTCATCACCAACGCGCAGACCACCGACACGGGCGGCACGACGCAGGGCTTCGAGTACCGGGCCGTGGGCATCCAGCTGCGCGTGCGGCCGCGCCTGACACCAAACAAGGACGTGGACCTGCGGGTGAACATCGAGCTCAGCTCGGTCGCTCCCGGGCAGGCCAACGCCAGCGGCCAGGTGGTGGTCGACCGACGCGAGACCACCACACAACTCATCATCAGAAGCGGGCAGACGCTCGTGATCTCGGGCATCATGCGCAACGAGGACACCGAGGTGGTCCGCAAGATCCCGCTGCTGGGCGACATCCCGCTGCTGGGCTGGCTGTTCCGATCTCGCGAGCGCGGGGCCAGCACGACCGAGCAGTTGATCTTCATCACGCCGGTGATCGTCGAGAACGGCGACGAGGCCGACCTGCTGAACGAGGCCTATCGCCTGCGGCTGCGGATGCAGCGCGAGAACATGGGCATCGAAGAGCCGCTCGAGGGCGAGCTGCCGATCGATTCCCAAGAGGGTTATGATGCTCCGGGCCAGGGCTAAGTACCGGGTTGCGTTCCTCTCGCTCGCACTCGCGCTCGTGCTGCCCGCTGGTGGCTGCGTCGTCGATGAGGGCCGAACGCAGGAACTCAAGGACGAGCGAGCGAGCGCCGTGCCTGAACTGCCCGAGGATCCGCTCGCGCGCCCCGTGCTGGGTGGCACCTCGGGCTCGCGCGTCACGGTGTCGGTCGACGCCTTCGGCTCGGTGGCCTACGACGGGCTGAGCGTGCCGCTGGTGAGCCCCGATGGTCGGTTCATCGCCGCCCAGGACAGCCCCGCCCCGCCGCGCGAACAGCGGCTGGCCATCGACGTGCCCCGCCACGCACGCCCAGCACGAAGCGGCTCGTACGCCACGGTGTCGATCACGCCGCTCACGCTGGGCATCGGTGGCGTGCGCGAGAGCGTGCAGGTGTTCGACCTGGACGCCCCGATCGTGCTCGGCCGCGACGCCAGCACCGAGGGGGTTCTGGTCGAATCGCCACGGCCCGACGGCTCGCGCTGGATCGGAGTGGCGACCTGGAGCGAAGAACGCGCGGCCATCCGCTGGCTCGTGCGCTCCAAATCGGTCGCGGCCCACGCCGTGTTCGCCGACACGGGCGCGATCCTCTACAGCCGGCGTGCCATCGGCGACTCACGGTTCTCTCTGGTGTGGCGCGACCGAGACGGCGAGGAGCGCGCGCTCTCGATGCCCGACGCCGACGCGGTGTTCCCGCTTCTCGCCCCCGACCGGCGGCACGCGACGTGCCTGGCCGTCGACGACAACGGCGCGATCACGCTCCTGCTCATCGACCTGACGACCGGGGGCGGTGCCACGCCTGGCAACGAGCTTGGCAGCATCGTCCGCCGCTTCGACCTCGCCTCCAGCGGCGGCCTCGAGGGCGCCGCCCAGATCGTCGCGGCTTCGCAATCGGCCGTCCATGGGATCGCGCCAACCGACGCGCTCTCTGGCGCGGCGCCCACGCCCACCGAAGCCTCGCTGGGCCCCATGTTCTTCCACCCGGGCATGGACCGGCTGGCCGCCATCGACGCCGCGCGCCGCGCGATGGTGGCGCTGGCGCCCAAGAGCGTCGCGGCCGTCGACGCCGGCGACGGCCGGGCCCTGTGCTCGACGCCCGACGGTCTGGTGCTGTGGACCCCGGGACCGCAGGCGGGAAGGGGCACGGCCACCCGAGTGCTCAGCGAGGACTATCTGCCCCGCCGCACGGCGAGCATCGAGCGCCCGTTCATCCTGTTCGCGCCGATGCGACGGTCGGCGACGAGCTTGATGGTCTTCGGCATGACGCCGACGGCGGCACCATAGCATTTTTGTTTGTTTTTTTACTATCAATATAAATCTGGAAAATCTTCTGTCCCATTGCGTTGACCAGGCCCGATGTGTGTTGATGGTGACCGTATCAACGCGGGACGCGGCGGCGACGCGATTGGGAACGCGTCGAGATGCCTCAGCACGACAGGTTCGGATCAATCCCAGGCTTCGTGGGCAGCACGGCGATGTCCGGCAGGTTTCGATACCACCCGTCGTAATCCAACCCATATCCGACCACGAACTCGTCGGGTACGTCGAAGCCGACATAATCCGGCTCCATGTCGACGGCGCGCTCGACCCGCTTGCGCAGCAGCACGGCCGTCCGCACGCTCGCGGGGTTGATGGCCTCGACCAACCCCCGCACCGCCGCCAGGGTGCGGCCGCTGTCGAAGATGTCGTCCAGGATCAGGACGTGCGCGCCGGCAAGTTCTTCCGTGGGGCCAGCACCAAGAGACACGCCCTGGCTGGTGGTCGTCCGCCCGGGGTAGCTGGACGCCTGGATCAGTTCGAGCCGCAGCCGCATGGGCATCACGCGAACCAGGTCGGCGGCGAAGACCAGGGCCCCGGTCATGACCGGCACCACCACCAGGCGGTCGGCCCCGGTGTCCAGTTCCAGGTCGCTGGCGATCTGGGTGCCCATCTCGGCCACGCGGGTGGCGATGGCCGTCCGGTCGATCAGGATTCGTTCGATGTCCCCTTGCACGGACGCCAGTCTAGGGAAACCGGAACGCTTAGCCCACACTAGCCTCTCGCTCCCTAGCATTGCCTTTGGCCCGTTCGCCACGCGATTCCCGGTTCGTCGTCAATGCGGCCGGGGTTTTGGAGAGACAGATGACCCAGGCCACGGCCTCGAAACTTGCTCTGGACGGCGGTTCGCCCGTCTTCGCCTCGCCCGTCACGTTCATGAAGCCCGGGCTCTTGCCCCAGGACGTGGAAGCCGCCCACGACGTGCTCAAGAGCGGGATGCTCCGCTCGGCCAAAAAGTGCGAGGAGCTTGAGCAACGCTTCGCCAAGGCCTCGAGCGCCAAGCACGCCCTGACCTGCGCCAACGGCACATGCGCCCTGCAACTGGCCTATGGCACCTTGCTCGAGCGTGGCGACGAGGTGCTCGTGCCGGCGTGGACGTACATCGCCACGGTCAGCATGATCGTGGCGGCGGGGCTGAAACCAATCTGGGTCGACGCCCTCGAAGACACGATGCAGATCGACGTGGCCGACGCGGCGAAGAAGGTCACGAGCAAGACCAGGGGCATCGCCGCGACGCACCTGTACGGCATGCCCGTGGACATCCACGCCGTCCAGAAGCTCGCCAAGGCCAGCAATCTGAAGGTGATTTATGACTGCGCCCAGAGCCACCTGTCGACGGTGGATGGCCAGGGCCTGGGCAAGTTCGGCGACGCGTGCACCTACTCGTTCTACGCCACCAAGAACCTGGGCACCGGCGAGGGCGGCATGGTCACCGTCAACGACGACGAGCTCAAGCGCGACATCGCCCTCATGCGCAGCCATGGCGAGACCGACAAGTACCTGCACGAACGCATCGGCTTCAACTACCGCATGAACGACATCACCGGCGCCATCGGCTGCTCGCGCCTCGACCGTTTGCTGGACGAGACCAACGCCCGCCGGGCCGCCGCCGACCATTACGACCGCGTGCTGGGCGAGATCGATGGCGTGCAAGCCCCCGGCCGCACCGCCGGCACCGACGCGGCCTGGCACCTGTACACCGCCAAGATCGATCCCGCGAAGTTCACCTGCGACCGCGACACGTTCGTGGATGCGCTCAAGGCCGAGGGCGTGCCCACGGCCATTCACTACCCGCGCTCGCTGACGCACCAGCCGGCGTTCAAGGACTATGTGACGGACCATCCGCCCGTGGCCGAGGGGCTTGCGAGCAAGGGCTTCTGCCTGCCCATGCACCACGAGCGCGACAACGCCACCATCGACCGCATCGGCGAGGCGGTGGCCAAGGTCGCCAGCAGGTATCGCCGCTAGGGCCCGCCCAGCAGCGTGATCTTTCGTTCCACCAGAGCCCGCTGCGGCTTCGAGCATGGCACGTCAAGCGCCAGCTGGAACTGCTCGCGGGCCTCGCTCGTGCGCCCTGCTCGTCGGAGCAACTCGCCGCGCACGATCGCGTGCTGCGCGTAGCCGCTCATCGCCCCGATGGAATCCAGCTCGGCGAGCCCCGCGTCCATGCCCCGCGCCATCGCGATCGCCACGGCCCGGTTGAGCTCCACTACAGGCCCGGGCTTGATCTCCCGCAGCATGTCGTACAGCGAGACGATCTCGTCCCAGTTGGTCTCGCCGAAGCTGGCCGCCCGCGCGTGGACGGCGGCGATGCCGGCCTCGAGGTGGTAGGCCGTCAGCTCGTCGCCCGCAGCCGAGCGTTGCAGGTGGTGGAAGCCGTGGCCGATCAGGTCGCGATCCCATTGCGAGCGGTCCTGGTCTTCCAGCAGCAGCAACGAGCCGTCGGCATCGCTGCGCGTGTCGAGCCGCGACGCGTGGAAGAGCATCAGCGAGAGCAGCGCATGGGCGGCGGGGCTGGCCGTCCGCGCATCGCCCACCAGGATCGCTCCTAGCCGGCAGGCTTCCTCTAAGCGATCGCGTTGGATGACATCATCCCCGTGGCCCGCCGAATACCCCTCGTTGAACAGCAGGTACACCGTCTCGAGCACGCTGTGCAGCCGCGGCCGCAGTTCGTCGGCCTCGGGCATATCCATCGAGATGCCGTTCTCGCGGATGGCCCGCTTGGCGCGCACCAGCCTCTGGGCCGCCGTCGATTCGGTGATGAGGAACGCCCTCGCGATCTCGCCCGTGCCCAGGCCCGCGACCAGCTTGAGCGTCAGTGCCACCCGTTGCTCCCTTGGCAACTCGGGGTGGCAGCACACGAGCATCAGCCTGACCTGCTCGTCCATCTCATCATGCGCCCGCGTGGACGCGTTGCGCTCGGCCCACGCGCGAAGCTTTGGCTCGTGCCGTCGCAGCGTGGCGTCTCGCCGGAGCGCATCGAGGGCCCGCCGCCGGGCGACCTGCGTCAGCCACGCGGTGGGGTTCTCGGGAACGCCGTTGAATCGCCAATGCCGCAGCGCTTCGACCAGGGCTTCCTGGACCACGTCCTCGATCAGGTCGAGCTTGCCCGGCCCGAAGATCGCCACGAGCGACGCCGACAGCCGGCCCGACTCGTGCCGGAAAAGGTGGTCGACGAGTTCGTGCAGGCCGGCCCGGTCAGTGGGCGTCGATCTGCCGGACGTGGGTGCTGGCGCCATACTTCGCGTGCGGGCTGCCGCGGGCGATCTCCACCGCCTCGTCGTACGACGCGGCGTTGATCGTAAAGTACCCGCCCAGCACCTCCTTGCTCTCGGCGAACGGCCCATCGGTGACGCCGCTTTGGGTGATGACCTTGCCGCCCTCGTCGGCCAGCTTCTCGCCACCCTCGAGCTTGCCGGCCTTGCCCATCTCCTGGGCCCAGGCGCCGTACTCCTTGACGACCTGTTGCATCTGCTCGGGCGTCATGCCGGCGTAGTCGGAGGGGGTATCGAACAACAAGAGCATGAACTTGGGCATCGTGGCCTCCTTTGTGTGTTCTATTCGCGGCCGCAGGGGAGGCGCGGCCGCAGGCTCACCATAGAGACGCACGAGCGACGCCCGGATCGACAACCAGGCTCAAAAAAACTTACCAGACCCGCCGCACGCACCAGGGCGCCACCGCCAGGCCGATGAGCACAGCGATCACGCTCTTGACCAC
>CAYGTM010000096.1:0-7846 GCA_964352795.1 uncultured Phycisphaera sp. | reverse complement strand
GTCATCTGCCAGGGCATCACCGGCAGCTTCGGGGCCGTGCACACCAAGGGCTGCCTGCACTACGGGACCAAGCTCGTCGGCGGCGTGACCCCGGGCAAGGGCGGTTCCAAGGACGACAACGGCCTGCCCATCTTCGACACCGTCAAGCAGGCCGCCGACGCGACCGGGGCGACCGCGACGATGATCTTCGTGCCCCCGCCCTTCGCCGGCGACGCGATCCTCGAGGCCGCCGACGCGGGGCTTCGGCTCATCTGCTGCATCACCGAGGGCGTGCCGGTGCACGACATGGTGCGCGTGCGGGCCGTGCTGGACAGCATGAACCTGGCCGCCCGCGGCGCCGACGTGAAGCCCACGCAGGACCTGTTCACGCTCATCGGGCCCAACTGCCCGGGCGTTATCACCCCCGGCCCCAAGACCGGCGGCGGCACGAGCGCGACCGACCCCTACACGAACGCGGGCTGCAAGATCGGCATCATGCCCGGCTACATCAACACGCACATCAGCGAAGAGAAGTGTACGACCGGCAAGGCCGTGGGCATCGTCAGCCGCAGCGGCACGCTGACCTACGAGGCCGTCTGGCAGTGCAGCCAGTTGGGCATCGCCCAGAGCACCTGCATCGGCATCGGCGGCGATCCCGTCCGCGGGCTCAGCCACGTCGATTGTCTTCGCCTGTTCGAGAACGACCCCGACACGCACGGCATCCTGATGATCGGCGAGATCGGCGGCAGCGACGAGGAGGACGCGGCGCGATACATCCGCGAGCACGTCACCAAGCCCGTCGCCGGCTTCATCGCGGGCCAGACCGCCCCGCCCGGCAAGCGCATGGGCCACGCCGGCGCGATCATCAGCGGCGGCGAAGGCACCGCCGCCGCCAAGATGGCCGCGCTCGAGGACGCGGGCGTCACGGTCTCCAAGAGCCCCGCCGAGATGGGCAAGGCGATGGCGGCGGCGCTGGGGTTGGAGCTGGCGGCGGTGTGACTGCCCACGGGCCGCCGGCCCGAACCTTTGCGCGGGCGGCGCAGTATCTGCTGTGCCATGACCAACGGCGATGGGCGTTCCCAACCGAACGAATCACACCCCGACGCCACTCGGCTCGTCGAGTTCCTGCGCGCGAACGACGCGCCGTGCCCGGTGTGCGGGTACAACCTGCGGAGCCTGACCGTGCCGGTGTGCCCCGAGTGCCGCCAGCCGCTTGAGTTGACGGTGGGCCTGCGGCACGCGAACTTCGGGTGGTTCGTCGTGACGATCGTGCCGGGCGTGTTCTCGGGGATGGCGGCGCTGTTCCTGATCGCCATGCTGGTGCTCATCATGGCCACCGAGGGCGGCTATCCCCCACCGCTGATCGTGGGCGTGGCCCTGTTCGGCCTGGCCAGCGGGATCGCTACCCTCGTGCTCATCGTCCGGCGCCGCCGGTTCCTCAGGATGCCGCCCGGGGTGCAGCGACAGTGGGGCGTGGTGGCGTGGGGCGTGCACGTGGGTGTTTTTCTCGCGCTTGTGGGCGTGGTGGTGATGCTGAACTGAGGGCGTTGCTGGGGCTTTATTGGGCCGAGAGCAACTCCACGATCGTGCGATTGGGCAGCAGCACGAACGCGACGTCGCGACCGCCGAAGGCTACCGCGGGCTTGCGCGAGATCAGCATGGCCTTGTTCGCGCGCATGCCGTCAATGGACGCGGTGAGATCATCGACCTCATAGCACAGGTGGGCCAAGTGCTCGCCGCTTCGCTTGAGGACGTTGTGCAGGTGCGAGCCTTCCCCAAGCGGCGCGATGAGCTCGATGGTGACCCCGTTCGCATCGAAGAACCACACGCTGGCCTGCTGGTTGGGATCGTCGAAGGGCTCGCCCTTCGGCGTTGCCTGATAGAACGTCTCAACGTGCGCGCGCCCGGCTTGCAAATCGGCCACAACCAATCCCACATGATCCAAACGCAAGCGCAGGCTCCTTGGAGGTTGGCCGAGAGGTCTTAGCGCCGCCCGCGCTTGGGATCGAAGGCCTCACGCAACCCCTCGCCCACGAAGTTGAGCGCGAGCAGGGTGGCGCCCAGCAGCACGCAGGGGAACAGGATGAGCCACCACAGGCTCTCATAGGGGTTCAACTCGTTCAATCCATCCGCGGCCAGGTTGCCCCAACTCGGCAGCGGGGGCTTGACGCCGATGCCCAGGAAGCTCAGGAACGACTCCTGCAAGATCGCCAGCGGCACGGTGAGCGTGGCGTAGACGATGACCGGGCCGAGCAGGTTGGGCAGCAGATGCACGAAGAAGATGCGGCGCGTGGGCGCGCCCGCGCTGCGGGCGGCCTCGATGTAGGGCATGTTCTTGAGGCTCAAGACCTGGCCGCGGATGACGCGGGCCATGGTCAGCCAGCTCACCCCCCCGATGGCCACGAGGAGCACCACGAGGTCGAGCACGAGGCGGGTTTCATCCGAAAGGGATCGCGGCGGGCGGGCGGCAAAGGCCATGGCGCTGGCCACCTGGCCGTTGGTCAGCGGGGCGTCATCGGTCAGGCTGCGCGCGAGCACTTGCTCGCGGGCCGCCCCAACCTCGGGATTCGCCTCCACGAGGGACAAAGGACCACCTGGCTCGAACGGATCGGCCGCCCACTGTTCCCGAAGCGACGAGGTCGGCTCCTGGCCTCGGGCCCGGATCACCTCAGCGGCCAGATCCTTCTCCCAGGAAGTCCGCGACTTTTGCCGGGTCACATACTCATCGATCGCTGCATCGCTCGCCACGGCCAGCAGCACCACCAGCAGGATGTAGGGCAATCCAAACAGCACGTCGACGATGCGCATCATGGCGGCGTCGGTCTTGCCGCCCGCGTAGCCCGCGATGGCGCCGTACAGGGTGCCGATGACCACGCTGATGAGGGCGGCACTCAAACCAATGCCCAAAGAGATGCCGCCGCCGGTCATCACGCGGTAGAGCAGGCTGCGCCCCAGCACGTCGGTACCCAGCAGCATGGCAAAGCGGTTGCCCGCGTAGGGCCAGTGGTCGGCCATCGCCTGGGCCACTTCGCCATCGGTCGCAAGACGAGCCTCGCGGTCGGTCACATTGAAGCGCTGGGCGATCTCGTCCACGGTGTCGGCGGGCACCAGCGCGTTGAGCTTGGTCGCGCTCTCGTCGCCCACGGCCCACCAGGGGGGCAATCGGCCGAACTCGGCGCTGCCGGCGTTGTATCGCTTGACGCTCGATCCCTCGCTTACGCCCGGATAGGTAGAGGGCGCATCGGCCAGCGTGAAGAACAACCCGAGCAGGCACGCCGCGAGCATGAACGCGAGGAAGCCCATGCCCGCCATGCCGGCCCACGAGCGCGTCAGCGGGTTGTCGCGCTCCACGGGTGGGGCGGCCATCGCGGGCACCGACTTTGGAACATCGTGGATGGGCGCGTTGGCCGCCTCTGTGATCTCGCCGGGCAGCGTGGCGGGAATGGGCGGTGGTTGGTGGCTTTGGCGTTTGGCCATGGGCGTTGACCCTCCCGTTGGTGGGCCTTAGCCGTCGGCCTTGGGCGTGAAGCCGGCACCTTCGAGCACGTCGAAGCTCACCATCGCGCCCACGGGGAAGTCGCCCACGTGCTGGCGGCCATCGGTCAGCGTGCAGTGCATGGGCACGCCCGCATCGACCACCAGCACGCCGCCGTCACGCGCGATCACGAGGCCCTGCACCCGGCGCGGCCGGCCGATGACCGGCTCGACGAACCGGCCGCCGCTGGGCACCACGTCCACGCGGCGGGCCCGGGCATGGATCGTGCCGAACACCTTGTCGCCCGGCTGGGCCTTCACCGGGGCGGTGGGTAGCAGATAGAGCACATAACTCGTGTTCGCAAAGCTCAGCCGGACATGGGCGGGCTTGGTAGCCGTGGCGGCCACGGCCTCGGTCAGCGTGCCGCGGGCCAGGCCGGGGGCGATCTTGGTCGTCGGGGACGGGTGGATCATGGCCCAGTCTACGCCTGTTCGGCTGGCTTCAGGATGGCCTTGAGGGAAGCCGCCAGAGCGTCGCCCACCCGCCGCCGGGCGTTGACACCCGCAATCAAGCCCTGCCGGACCTCGACCTCGACGCCCGCGTACATCTCGGCGGCGTGCCGGCCGCGCAGCCACGTCGTGAGCCCGTCGTCGGTGCCCTTGTACGGCTCGTTGAAGGGCAGCCGCCAGGTGGGTTCGAGCCGGGCCAGTTCGGTGTTCCAGGCCTGGCAGATATCGTCCTCGCTGGGACGGTCGGGGTCAAAGAGCAGGGAAACCTCCAGCTCGCGCACGCGGCCGTCGAGTTCATCCGTACACGAATGCACGCCGACATGCAGCACGCGGCGCTCGGCGGCAACGGCGTCGGCGATGAGTTGCTCGACGCTATGGCGATGGCACTCGTAATACTCACGCACGATGGCCGCCTTGGCATCGCTCCCGAGGTCGCGCGTGTACCTGCTGAAGAGTTGACCCGAGTCGGGCGATCGATTGGGCTCGACCAGCAGCCGGGTGTATGTGCAGGCGACCAGGGGGAAGCTCGTGACGCACGCGAAGCGCTGCGCAACGCCCAAGGCCCCGATGTCCCAACCCCGATGACTGGCCAAGTCCTCGGTCGCGTTGCGAAACAGGCTCGCGTACGCCGGTGGAACCTCGTTGCCCCCGTGCTCGCACGAGACGATGACCACGCCGGGACACCATGAGGACTCTTCACGCACGGAACAGTGTCCCGGTGCGTAGACATTCGGCCAGCTCCCGATACACCTCTCGGAGTTCGACTCGCGTGGGATACCGCTTGATGGCCTTGCCGATGCGTGACGACAGCGTGCCCGCGTTGAGCACACGCTCCATCACCAGCGTGTCCTCGTGATTCGGCGGCATCACCTGCTCGGCCAGCCGCTTCCACAGGTCGCCCGCCCACACCAGCGAGCCCGACACGCCGTGGGCGTCGAGCAACGCCCGCTCGCGGATGCGCGTGCGCTCGGCGGTGCGGATGGTTTCGAGGAAGACATCGTGCAAGGGCTCGACGCCGACCTTCTTCTGCTGTTCATAGGGCATCCATCGCTCTTCCACGTGCGCGCGCACGAGTTCGCTCACCAGCCGCACGACGGCGAGGTCGGCGGCCGGGCATTCCTGGATGTCGAGCAAGCGCAGCTCGATGGCGCCGCGATCGAAGCGGGCCATCGCGCCGCGGGCGTTGGCGAACTCGTGCCGCAGCACGCCATTGGGGTCGAAGGGAGCGAGCTGGTCGTATAACCGGCCCAGGATGTCGGTTTCATACCCGGCTCGCGTGAACACCGGCTCGGGGATGACCTTGGCCGCCATCAACGGCACGCGCTTGGAGTTGTTGCGATAGAACTCCAATCGCTGGTCGGCCACCGGGCTCCAACGCCCTTCGATGATGGGCGAACTGGCCGCAATCGCCGGTACCAGCGGCAATACGAGTCGCAATGCGGCGTGCAGGCGGCCGAACTCTTCATCGTTTCCAAACGGCAGGTTCAGGTGCGTGCTCTGGAGGTTGCTCCAGCCGTGGCCCTGGCAGTTGAAGATGGCGTCGTAGGCCTTATAGACCTCGGTGTACTCGTGCGGCCAGAGCTTGGTGTCGGTCAGCGGGTTCATCCACGGGTGCGCGCCCGTGGGCAGCAGCCGGCAGTTGATCGACGCGAGCGCGTCGTTGGCGATGCCCACATGCCGCTGGAAGTTCGCCGCCAGCCCGTCGAGCGATTTCGCCGGCGTCTGCGTCTTGATCTCGAGCACATGGAGCACCAACTCGTTCGACCAGCTCACCGGGCCATCGGGGCCGTCGGGCTCGACCTCGCCTACGTCTTCGGCTCCCTTCGTGACGGCCCTGAACAGCTCGTCCGCCACGGGCCGAACATCGAGCGTCTGGGCATCGACGATCATGTATTCCAGCTCGACGCCGTACGCGCCGAACAGGCCGATGGGGTTGCTCCACGGTGTGCCTGCCGCGTTCATCGTGCCTCCAGCTCCCAGAAGAAGTGTTGCATGATGCGTCGGTACAACTCCATGCCCAGCACGCGATCCTCGACGCCGGCGTCGATGTTCGGGTTGTCGTTCACCTCGATCACGATGGGCTTGCCGTTCACGACCTTGAGATCCACGCCATACAGCCCGTTGCCCATGAGCGCCGCCGACTTCACGGCCAGCTTCACCACGTCCTTGGGCGCGTCGTCCACGGTCATCGACTCGAAGTTGCCGTACTTGTCGTCGCCCTTGTCCTTGTGGTTGACGATCTGCCAGTGTCCCGGGGCCATGCCGTAGCAACAGGCGAACAGCGGCCGCCCGGCCAGCACGCCGATGCGCCAGTCGAACTCGGTGGGCAGGTATTCCTGGGCCACGATCAGGTCGGTGTGCTCGAACTGCGCGTCGAGCACGGCGTCGAGCCCGTCCTCACTATCGACCCTGGACACACCGGCTGAAAAGGAACTATCGGGCTGCTTGAGCACGCACGGGAAGCCCAGCGAACGCAGCCCCTCCACCGCGTTCTCGCGCGCCAGCACCAGCGTGCGCGGGGTGGCCAGCTTGGCGCGGCTGAGCGTCTCGGCCAGGAACACCTTGTTCGTGCAGCGCACGATCGACTGCGGGTCGTCGATGACCACCATGCCCTCGGCCGCCGCCCGGCGCGCGATGCGGTACGTATGGTGGTTCACATAGGTCGTCTCGCGGATGAACAGGGCGTCGAACTCGGCGATGCGGCCCGCGTCGCCCTTCTCGATCAGCTCGCAGCGGATGCCCGTCTGCTCGCCCGCCTCGATGAACCGGTTGAGGGCCTTCTTGTTGCTCGGGGCCATCTTGTCGTCGGGGTTGTGCAAAATCGCCAGGTCGAAGCGCGCGGGCGGGGCCTCCTTGGCCTTGCGCGGCGTGCGGCGCAGGTACCGCTCGGCCTGCTCCACCACGAACGGCCGGTGGCTCTCGGGCACCTCGGCCAGCCCGATTACCCGCACCGAGGCCAGACGCCAGCGGCCCTCGTGCTCGAAGCGGGCCCGCAGCAGCGGCGCGGGAAACGCGTTGAACAGCGCCAGCGCCAGCTTGTCGTGTCCCTCGGCGGTGTTATGCCCGAAGTACACGCTCAGCTCGAACTCTTCGCTCTTGATGCGTCGCAGGCTGTGCTGCATCAGGTCGTCCAGGTCGTCGCTGGTCAAACGAACAACAGGAGCCAAGCGAATGTCCTGGATCGCCGACACCGACGGCAGGCACCGATGCCCGCGCGCCTCGGCCAGCAACGAGACGTAGTACCCAACCGCCTGATACCGCAGGCTGCGGCAGAGGTTGAACACCTTGCGCCCTTTGCCCTGGGCGAACTGCGGGTCGGTGAGGTATTGGTACGCCGAAACGGTTTCGGCCCCGGGCACGTCCATGGGGAAGCGCTTGGGCGAATCGACGATAAGCAGGGGTTTCATGGCTGTTGGGGGTTGGCCTCTGGGGGAGTCTCTGCAGGAGGCTGGGTGGGATGCAATGGGTCGGCGGAGGGCTCGTTCCTGGGTTCGATAATCAGCAGGTTCGCGTCGTAGGTCAACACGCCCAGCATGATCGCCGGCACCAGGCGGGCCAGCGGAATGTCGTAGCTCTGGACCTCGAAGCCCGGGTTGTCGGCCAGCGGGTCGGCCACGCGCACTTGCCGGTTGGCGTCGTCGTAGCCGTGCAGCACCACGAAGTGGCCCGTGGGCTCGCCGCGAACGTCGTCGTAGTCGTCGTTGGGCCCGAACTCTCGGGCGCACTTGTACAGGTACGTCGCGCTCACGCCGGTCAGCACGGGCCGCCCCGCGCTGATGAACCCCGAGATCAGCTCGCTGGTCAGGTCACAGAACAGGATGTTCCCCCCCATTTGGAGGCACTCCTGATAGCGTTCGGTCGCCCCTCGGAAACGCGGGTCGGT
>CAYGTM010000095.1:386-7852 GCA_964352795.1 uncultured Phycisphaera sp. | reverse complement strand
GTGGACGACCGTCTCGTTCACGCTCAAGCAGGCATGGGCGGGGAAGGGCGGGTGGCGACCCGCGCGGTAGCCCTTGAAGCAGCTCTTGGCGCCCATCGTGTCGAGCGTCTCGCCCACGAAGCGGTCGATCTCGGCGAGGGTCTGGCCGTGCCTCAGGAAGCCGACGATGGCCTCGTGGGTGTGCACCACGCACCGCGCGGCCTGGGCGGCCAGCTCGATCTGTGCGTCGGTGATGGGCGGTTGGGCGGCCTTTCGCCGGGTCGTGGGTGCCATGGATGCGTTCCTCGCGGCTAGCCTAGGTCGAATTCGAGCACATACCAAGGACTTCCCATGACCCGGACTCGCATCAACAACGCCACCTGCGTGCTGCCCGACGGCACGCGCCCCGCCTCGATCCTGCTGGGCGAGGGCCGCATCCTCGACGTCGACCCGGCCCCCACCGCCCACGCCGACGAGGCCATCGACGCCGCCGGCCTGCACCTGATCCCCGGCATCATCGACGACCAGGTGCACTTCCGCGAGCCTGGCATGACGCACAAGGAGAACCTGCACACCGCAAGCCTCGCGTGCGCGAAGGGTGGCGTGACGACCTTCCTCGAGATGCCCAACACGATCCCCAACGCCACCACCCAGGCGGGCGTGGACCATAAGCTCGCATTGGCCGCCGACCGCTGCGTGGTGAACTACGGCTTCTACATCGGCGCGACGCCCGACAACATCGCCGATCTGAAGACCGCCACGCGGACGCCGGGCATCAAGATCTTCATCGGCTCGAGCACGGGCGATTTATTGGTCGACCAGCAGGAGGCCCTCGAACGCATCTTCGCCGAGACGACATTGCCTTTGACGGCCCACTGCGAGGACGAGGCGACCGTGAGGGCCAACGCCGAACGCCTGCATGGCGGCAGCACCATCCACGATCATTCGAAGATCCGCGACCATGCCGCCGCCCGCATTGCCACGGCTCGCGCGATTGATCTTGCGACAAGGCATAAGCACCGCTTCCATGTGCTGCACGTCTCCACCGCCGACGAGATTCCGCTCATAGCCGCCGCCCACCAGAGCCACCCGGGCATCATCACCGCCGAGGCCTGCACGCACCATCTCTGGTTCACCATCGATGACTACGACCGTCTGGGCACGCGCATCCAGATGAACCCCTCGATCAAGACGCGGGCCGACGTCGATGCGCTCTGGCAGGCCTTGCGCGATGGAACCTTGGAAGTCGTCGCCACCGACCATGCGCCGCACACGCTCGAAGAGAAGAAGCAGCCCTACCCCAAGAGCCCCAGCGGCCTGCCGGCGGTCGAGAACTCGCTGGCCCTCATGCTCACCGCCACGCACAACGGAAAGTGTTCCCTCGAGCAGATCGTGCAATGGATGTGCGTGAAGCCCGCCCAGACATGGCGGATCGTGAACAAGGGCTCGATCACCCCCGGCTACGACGCCGACCTGGCGCTCGTGGACATCAGCCAAACCCACATCGTCCGCGACGACGAGCAGCTTACCAAGTGCCGCTGGAGCCCCTGGCACGGCGTGCGGCTCAAGGGCCGGGTCGTCCGCACGATCGTCGGCGGGCGGACGGTGTTCAACGACGGAAGGATCGATGCCATGCACCGCGGAAAGCCGGCAAAATACGCCTACGAGACCGAGTAATCACCACCGTTCTTCATCGCTCTGGGGCGCCATCTTCGGCGCCTCGCTCTTGACGCCGTTGACGGTCGTGCCGCCCTGGATGGCGTTGCCGATGGCCGCCAGGAACGAGTGCGGGAAGATCGGCTCGGGCGCGCTCAGGTCGTCGAGCGTCTTGGTCTCGTCGGCGGTGAGTTCCAGATCGATCGCGGCCAGATTATCCTCGAGTTGGTCCATCTTGCGGGCGCCGATGATGGTCGAGGCCACGCCATCACGATCCTGCACCCACTTGAGCGCCACCTGCGCCGGGCTGACCTTGTGTGCATCGCCGATGGCCTTGAGCGCGTCCACGATCTTGAACGTGCGCTCGGTCAGGTGCTTGCTGGTCTCGTCGTAGCGGCCCTCCCCCTTCCCGGGGATGTTGTCGCGCGTGTACTTGCCGCTCAGGATGCCGCCCTTGATCGGGCTCCAAGGCGTCACGCCAAGCCCCATCTCCCGCGCCATCGGCATGAGATCGTGCTCGACCGTTCGTTCGAGCAGCGAGTACTCGATCTGCAACGCGATGAGCGGGCTCCAATCCCGGAACATCGCCATCGTCTGAGCCTGCGCGACGATCCACGCGGGCGTGTCGCTGAAGCCGATGTAGCGGACTTTGCCTGATCGCACCAGGTCGTCGAGCGTCCGCATCGTCTCGTCGATGGGCGTGTGGCGATCGTGGAAGTGCATCCAGTACAGATCGATGTAGTCGGTCTTCAAGCGGCGAAGGCTCTGCTCGCAGCTCTCCATGATCGTCTTGCGCGAGGCCCCGCCGCCGTTGGGATCGCCCATGTACATGTTACCCAAAAACTTGGTGGCGATGACCACGCGATCACGCCGACCCTTGCCCGGCCCGCTGTCGAAATACTCTCCGATGACCACCTCGCTATGGCCCTTGGTGTACATGTTGGCGGTGTCGAGGAAGTTTCCGCCCGCGCCCAGGAACGTCGTGATGACCTCGTTGGACGTCTCGACATCGCTGCCCCAGCCCCATTCCTTTCCGAACGTCATCGTTCCAAGGCAGAAGGGGCTCACGCGCAGGCCGCTGCGGCCGAGGGTGGTGTAGTGGGTGAGGGGCATGGGATTCTCCTAGGCACAAGGACATTGCACCAGAACTACTGCAGTAGAACGCTATCGCTTCAGGTTGTATTCTGGGCGCAATCCAAAGGTCAATTCTCCACCTGCATCGAGCACACGTTCGGCTTCCAACGAGACATAGGCCGTCTTGATATTGCACCAACGACTCTTAATCATTGACGCGAGCAATCCGTGCATGGACAGCGATACGACCGATTGCGTGCATGTTGAAGCTTCACCTGCAACTATGGCGCCATTACCATATCTGCCGCTAGGCCGAAGCAGTATCGTATCAGGGTTTTTGCTTTGGTTCACGAAATATCTCGCGCCCCCTCGCCTTTGCTCAACCAAGTATGTCGCAAATGGCGCGCCCTTCGTGCCAACAAGATACGAACGATTCAGATTGGGCTTGTCCGAACGTATGCACCCGAATTCCGGAATCTCAACAACACTTGCAAAGACATCTCGACGCTCGATATCAAATGCGCCACACTCTATATACTGAATGGCACGTTGAGCTTCAAGTGACTCCAGCAGGGCAATTTGCTCATCCTTTGTCGCAAAGAACTGAAGCAGTCTCATGTTACCCCGCCCGTAAAGCACCGATGGTGGCAATGCTGCATCTCCATTCCCCTGTTCCTAGAACGGCACTTCCACCGTAAACGTAAAGATCCGCGTGTCGTCGGTGGGTTCTTTCTGGATAGGGAAACCAAAGTCGAAGGCGAGGGGCACCGGCGTCAGGGCTGGCACGGTGAGGCGCAACCCCAAGCCCGCGGTGATGCGCCAGTCGTCGAAGCCCGGGTCGTTGGTGATGGTGCCCATGTCGGTGAAGAGGACCAGGCGGAAGTTCTCGTTGATGATCGGCTGCTGGATCTCGGCCCCCACGAACAGCTCCCACGTGCCGCCCACCTGGTCGTCGCCCAGCACGCCCGTGTCGTTGCGGATGCCCACCGGCCCGATGCCGCGCACGCCGAAGCCGCGGAAGCGGGCCCCGCCCGTGTTGAACCGCTCGAAGATCGGCACGTCGTCCTTCGAGTCGGGGATGTAACCCACGCGGCTCGAGAAGTTGGCCACCGTGGCGCGGCCCAGGAAGTCTTCCTGGAGCGGCACGTACACCACGCCGCTGGCTTGCAATCGGGTGAAGTCCCAGTCGTCGGTCAGCACGCCCGCCTGCTCGACGCTGAGGCGCAGCGCCGAGCCGCGTGTGGGCAGGATGGGCTGGTCGAAGCTGGTGCGCGAGAATGTCAGGCCCTGGATGTCGATGAGGCTGTTGCCCTCGGACTCGAACAAATCCACGGGGCGGTCGGGCGCGATGTCGCTGATGTTCACGTTCTCGAAGCGCGTCGACAGGCCCGCCCGCCACTGGCTGCCGAACGCCCGGCCGATGGCCAGATTGCCGCCCGCCCGGGCCTCGTCGAAGTCGTCGTAGTCGAACGAGCTGTAATACCCGCTGGTATCCAGGCTGTAGTTGCTCTCGAGCAGGAAGGGCTCTCGAAACCGCAGGCTGTACCGCTGGCTGATGTTGCCCGGTGCCAGTTCGAGCGAGGCCTGCTGCCCGCCGCCGCGAAAGGCCCGCCGGCCGATGAACTCGTCCCAACTCTCGGGCCAGTCGGTGATGTCGAAGTTGCTCTCGCTGACGGTGACCTGGCCGATGACGCCCGAATCGCTGCTCAGGGCGGCGCCGATGGTAAAGTTGGCCGTCCGCGCTTCCTCGAGACTGATGAGCACGTCGCGATGATTGCCCGCGCCCACCGGGTCTTGCAGCACCACCTGCACGTTGGGAAAGCCCCGCGGGCCGAAGGACTGGCTGCGCTCCAGCCGCAGGCGCGTGTCGTTGCCGGCCGACCGCTCGACGCGGCGGTTCTCATGGATGTCCGCGGGCGTGTCGGGTTCGAGCTCGACGTATCGCAGCACCACGCGGAGCTGCGTGATGGTGTTGCCGATGATATTGATCAGGCCCACCTTGCTGGCCGGCCCCTGCTCGATGCGCACCCGAAGGTCCACCAGGTTGCCCTGTGCGTCGGTCAGGTCCTCCACCGACACGCGGCATGTGGTATAGCCCATCCGCGTCAGGGCGGCGTAGATATCCTCGATGCCGCGGTTGATCAGGCTGGCGTTGTACACGTCGCCGGTCTTGATCGACATCAGCCCGCGAATCTGCTCGGGGCTCAGCCTGGGCACGAAATCATCCACCACGCGCCCGTCCACGTACTCCACGAGCACGTCGCGCACCGTGTACCGCTCGCCCTCGGCCACGTGGTACACCACGATCACCTCGCGGTTGTTGGGCGAATCGATCCGCTGCCAGCCCGCGCGTACGTCGACATAGCCGCGATCGCGGTAGAACTGATTGAGCGCCTGCACGTCCAACTCGACCTCGCGCACGTCGTAGCGGCCCTTGTCGAGCACGGGCGTGTAGGTATCCAACTCGACCTGCGAACGCAACTGGCGATCGCTGAACACCTCGTTGCCCTCGAAGCGGATGCCCGTGACGCGCAGGCGGCTGCCCTCGCGCACGCGCAGGAACACCTGCCCGGTCTCTTGCACCTCCGACAAGTCCGCCGTCACCTGCGCCTCGGTAAAGCCCTCGATGGCGTACGCCCGCTCCACGTCGCGGGCCACGCTCTGGATCTGGGCCGGGTCCACCGGGTTGAGCACCAGCACCTCGGTCAACGCCGAAATCTTCTGGTCGCTGAGCGCCCGATTGCCCACCGGCTGCACCACATACACCAACGGCTGGGGGTCCAGCGTGAACACCACCACCACCGACCCGTCGTCCTGGGGCACCGCCTCCACCACGATCCGCCGGAACCGCCCCAGCCGATCCAGCGTCCGCCGATCCCGCAGCAGCGTCTGGGGGTCCAGGGCCGAGCCCGGGCTGGTGCGGATCTGCTGGCGGGCCATCGTCTCGAGCGTGGGGTCGAGGGACGCGAAGGTTCCGTTGTCCATCGGCCGCCGCAGCACGATGGCCCGCACCTGCCGATCGGCGTAGGCCGCCAGCGGGCCGGTCACGTCCTCCAGGCCGTCCTGATTGCCCACCGGAGCCTGGGCCCACGCACCGCCCACTGCGGCCAGCAGCGCGGCGACAGCCACCCTGCGGCGCCAACGCCAACGCCTCGGATCAAACTCGGTGGTCGTCTTGCCCAAAGCCCCGGACAGTACCGGCGTTGGCGGCGGCAAACAAATCGGCAGCGGTTCTATCCCTCCACCACTGGGAGTTGAGGAAGGAGCACGAGTCAGCCGGGCGGCTGGGTGGGCTGGGGCTGGCCGGGCTGAGCCGGCTGGCCCTGCCCCTGCTCCCACTGCTGCTCGTTCAACGGCACGCCCCGTTCGTCGTACTGGGGCGGCTGCGGGGCGGGGTCGGCCAGCCACAGCACCAGGGCGATGTTGGCCGCGTTGAAGCCCGCGTGCATCGCAATGGGCACGCCCAGCCCCTTGAACCGCTCGTAGGCCACCCCGATGGCCAGCGACAGCACGAACAGGGTCGGGATGGCGTGCCACGGCACCGCGTCGCCCGCCCGATGCACCAGGGCGAAGATAGCCGACGTGATGATCACCGCCAGCCACGTCGAGCCCAGCATCCGCAGCAGGGCCGTCTGCACGAAGGCCCGGAAGATCAGTTCCTCGATGATCGCCGCCCCGAGCACAGCCGTCACGATGATGACCCACGTCCAGGGGTCGCCCGAGTTCTCGCGGATCATCTCGAGGGTGGCGTGGGCCACCGTCGATTGCTCCTCGCCGCTGGCATACTGGAACAGCAGCCGCGAGGCCTCCCCCGCCGCCATGACCACAGGGAAGGCGATGACCACCGCCAGCAGCCCCAGCGGGACATCCCCAGCCCCGAATCGCATGCCCTCGTCGTGCTCGCGCTTGTCGAGCAGGTACACCATCACCGCGCCGGCGAACCCGCCGAACAGCACCGAGCCCACCTGCGTGAGCGCCTCATCCCGGGTCGCGCTCTCGCCTAGGGGCTGCACGGGCCCGCCCTGGCCGGCCAGCCATTCCCACACATGGGTCAGTTGGCCAAAGGCCTGGGCCCCGAAAATCTGGGCCGACACCACCACGAAGGCCCCGAACAGCCACACGGGCCACTGGTAGGCCACCACATCGCGCTTGCCCGCCCGCTTGAACGAGCCGGGCCGGATGAAGTCGGCCAGGAACAAGATCACCAGCACCAAGGGGGCGGCGATGCGGATGGTGATGGCCAGCCAGTCGCTGGTGGTCAGGGCCTTGACGCCCTCACCCATCGGCGGGGCACTCTGGACTTGTCCGAAGGCAGCATCAACCGCCAGCAGGCACGCCACAGCGCCAGCCGCAAGCCCCAGCCGGGGAGAGATGACCCACCGATTCGTGTTCACAAGAGCCACGTCGCTCAAGGCTCCAGGCCCTCCGCACGCACGCGGCCATCGCGCACGGCCCTAGCCATCGGCCATCGCGTTCCGCGGCGGAAAAAGATTGTTGGCTGCGGAAACATAGCCGAACCAACGAGCCCCTCGCGCGAGCGAGGGGAATGGGCGCGAATACCCCTCGCTCGCGCGAGGGGCTCGTCATGCCCTCATGCCGCGACGGCGGCCATCGCGCCTTCGCGTGCGAAGGCCAGGCCCACAATCTGCGTGCCGTCCTCACCCGCCTTCACATGCGCGATCCGGGCCTCGACAACGTCCTGCCCATCCACCACGGCGCTGCGGCCATCGCCGATGACCACCTCAAGAGGTTCGCCG
>CAYGTM010000095.1:0-376 GCA_964352795.1 uncultured Phycisphaera sp. | reverse complement strand
CCCCCCGCCCAGCCCCACGTCCCGCCCGCGCACCGGCAGGTACCGAAGGGCCCGGCGGATGTAGACCTTGCCGGCCCGATTCACCGGCGAGCGGCGGAAGCGGCGGCGGTCCATGTTGTGAAGTTGCTCGTCCATGCGGACATCCCCAATCTCCGGCCGGCATCCTTGCCTCGCCAGACCCTTGTTATCGTCACAACCGACACCAATCGACAGAAAGCCTGGCGCGTGCGCCGTTCTTGCCGACCGATAACTCGATCATGCCGCCGGCATCTGCCGATGCCGGGCCTCGACGCCTTCCAGCGCCTGGGTGATCGCCGCCAGGTGCTCGCCCAAGTCGCCGTCGACACGGCTGAGGTAGTCGGCAATGGCCCCGGCC
>CAYGTM010000094.1:1013-7871 GCA_964352795.1 uncultured Phycisphaera sp. | reverse complement strand
GCGCATCGCGATGCGCGTGTACACCATGACGCAGACGCTGCGGGCCGGGCTGCTGGCGGGTGGGCATGCGATCGGCGAGGATCAGGTCTTTGACACCCTGCGTGTAACTCCCAAGGCGGATATCGCAACGGTGCTAAAGACCGCGGACGCGATGAAGATTAATCTCCGCAACTTCGGCGATGGCACGCTTGGCATCACACTCGACGAGACCACGACGACCAGCGCCATCGCCGACCTGCTGTCATGCTTTGGCTGCTTACAGGATCCCTCCGAACTGGCTGGCAATGCCCGCACCGACATTGCCCCAGCCTTCCAGCGCACCAGCGGCTACCTCACCCACCCGGTCTTCAACACGCACCATAGCGAAACCGAGATGCTGCGGTACATTTATAAGCTCCAGCGCCGCGACCTCTCGCTGGCCGACAGCATGATCCCCCTCGGCTCATGCACCATGAAGCTCAACGGCACCAGCGAGATGCTGCCGGTGACGTGGCCCGAGTTTGGCAACCTGCACCCCTTCGCGCCCGCCGACCAGACCACCGGCTACCAGGAGATGTTCGACCGGCTCGAGGCGTGGATCGCGGACATCTGCGGCCTGCCCGCCGTCAGCTTGCAGCCCAACGCCGGCAGCCAGGGCGAGTACGCGGGCCTGCTGGTCATCCGCGCTCTTCATGAGAGCAAGGGCGACACGCAGCGCGATGTCTGCCTCATCCCCACCAGCGCCCACGGCACCAACCCCGCCAGCGCGATCATCGCCGGCATGCGCGTGGTGCCCGTCAAGTGCGACGCCAAGGGCAACATCGACATGGCCGACCTGCAAGCCAAGGCCCAGGAGCACAAGGACAAGCTGAGCGCGTTGATGGTCACCTACCCCAGCACGCACGGCGTGTTCGAGCCGACGATCAAGGACATTTGCAGGATCGTCAAGGACAACGGCGGCCGTGTGTACATGGACGGCGCGAACCTCAACGCCCAGGTCGGCCTGTGCCGGCCGGGCGAACTGGGTGCCGACGTGATCCACCTGAACCTGCACAAGACCTTCTGCATCCCCCACGGTGGCGGCGGGCCGGGCATGGGGCCCATCGCCTGCACCGACGAGCTCGCGCCCTTCCTGCCGGGCCACCCGGTGCGCAACCCCAAGAGCGCGGGCAAGGCGGCCATCGGCCCCATCAGCGCCGCGCCGTACGGGTCGCCCAGCATTCTGACGATTTCGTATGTGTACATGGCCCTCATGGGCAGCGCAGGCCTGAAGCGCGCCACCGAGGTGGCCATCCTGAACGCCAACTACATGGCCAAGCGGCTGGAAGCCCACTACGACGTGGTCTATCGCGGGCCCAACGGCCGCGTGGCCCACGAGTTCATCATCGATTGCCGGGCGTTCGAGAAGAGCGCCGGCATCCGCATCGACGACATCGCCAAGCGGCTGATGGACTACGGCTTCCACGCCCCCACCATGGCCTGGCCCGTGCCCGGCACGCTGATGATCGAGCCCACCGAGAGCGAGGCCAAGGGCGAGCTCGACCGCTTCTGCGACGCGCTCATCTCCATCCGCCAGGAGATCCGCGACATCGAGGACGGCAAGGCCGACCGCGAGGACAACGTGCTCCGCAACGCCCCGCACACGCAGGCGACGCTCATGGCCGACGCGTGGACGCACCCCTACACCCGCGAGCAGGCCGGCTTCCCCAAGGACTGGCTGCGCGAGAGCAAGTTCTGGCCGGCGGTGGGCCGCATCGACAACGCGTATGGCGATCGGCACCTGGTGTGTACATGCCCGAGCGTGGAAGAGGTGGTGGCTGGGTCAGCGTGAGCGAATGCGCCGCAACGGCTCGAGCTTCCAGTACGTCAAGCTCCGCCACAACCACTCCATCGGCCCGAAGCGGAATCGCGCGAGCCAGAATGGGCTGATGACCAGTTGCAGCGTCCATACTCCCAGGACGATCGGCACGCATTCACTCCGGCTGAAGCCGCCGAAGTGGCCCAGCCCCCAGCCATAGAAAATGAATGCGCCGATGAGGGACTGCATGAGGTAGTTGGTCAGCGCCATGCGACCGACCGACGCGAGCGCATGTCGCGCGAGGCTCAGCACGCCAGTCTTGCAGATGAGCATGACCAGCCCTACCCAGGCCAGAGCCACGCCCACGCTGCCAGCATAGTTGAACCATCCCATCACACCGAAGATGGCCACGGGGTCGAAGCCGTTGCGGTGGTTGAGCGCCACGCCGGTGCCGACAAGGCCGCCGCCCAGAAGGCCGCCGACGAGCACCATCGACACATAGAACCGATTCGATCGCTCGGCCCTGAACACGCCCCACTGATGCAACGCCATGCCCAGCAGCATGAGGGCCGCGACGCGCCAGAAGATGAAGATGGCGAACACGAAGGTCTGCATCATCACGACATCGGGCGCTTGCGCCTTGGCGCGATGCAGGAAGCCGCCCAGCACCTTCTCGCGTTCTTCTTGCAAAGACACGTCGCTGGGGAAGAACATGGTGCCGACTTCTTTCCATGCGCGGGCCATCTCGCCGTCGGTACTCGATCGCATCATCTCGAAGAAGGCCTGCTGCACGCCAGCGAGCGCCATGCCCACCGTCAACAGCACGCCGGCGATCAGCACCAGCACCCACGGGCGCAGCCGCCGCAAGGGGAACACCATCATCCCCACAAGCGCGTACGCCACCAGGATGTCGCCGAACCAGATCAGATAAGCGTGCAGCATCCCGATCAGCAGCAACCAGACCATGCGCCGGTAATGCACGCCGGCTGCCGAGCGACCGGCCTCGCTCAGCCGTTCGGCCATGAGCGCCACGCCCGCGCCGAAGAGCATCGAGAAGATTGCCATCATCTTCATGTCGAACAGCACATGGCTCACCAGCCAGGTCACATAATTGACGCCCTCGAACCCGCCGGCGATGGGCGGATTGAAGAACGCCGCCCCCGGCAGCGCGAAGATCGGGATGTTCATCACGAAGATGCCAAGCAAGGCCACGCCGCGGAGCGTGTCGATCGAACTGATCCGCTTCCGCTGAACGATCGGGCCCAGCGGGCCGGGTTCGGGGTGGATCGGGGCGGTCGGCCTGGTGGGCGGCGTCGCGTGCATGGCCCAATGGTACCGGTGGAAATAACATAAAGGCGGCGACCTGCTCGTAGAGAGGCCGCCGCCTGGGGGTAAAGAGAGAGGAACAGGATGCACCAAAATCAGAATGAGAGCCCGTGGGGCCGGGTGGCCCGCTCGCCTTACAGGCAGCCCGCGCTGAACAGGTTCTGGAAGGCCAGGAAATCGAAGATGGTCAGCGCCCCGTCGCCGTCGATGTCGGCACGGGGGTTACCCATGTCGAAAGCGCTCTGGAAGGCCAGGAAGTCGAAGATGGTCAGCGCCCCGTCGCCGTCGAAGTCGGCCACGCAGGGATCACCGCCGGTCGCGCTGTTGATAAACACGCTGGTCGTCTGGCTGTCGCGGTTGGTGACGGCGATGTCGTCCGAGCCGCTGCCATCAAAGTCGGCCACCGCCGCGAACTGCGGGTTCACGCCAGTAGGCAGCACCAGGGCCGCGCCAAAGGCCAGGGCGCCCAGGTTCTCGAACACCGAGATCGAACCGCCGTCGTCGTTGATGGTCATCACGTCCGGCCCCGAGCCGTCGGGTGCGAAGTCGCCCAGGTACATCTCGGAGGGGTTGATCGAGCCCACGGGCGTCCGGCCTGCGAACACGAGCGTGCCCGCGTCGTTGCGGTACACCGTCATGAATGTGTCGATGGTGGCGGCGAGGTCGGCGTCGCCGTCGCCGTCGAAGTCAGCCGACACGATGCCGTCGGGGCGCTGCGCGGGCGTGGTGATGACCTGCCCGGCGACAAACCCGCCCGCGCCGTTGCCGGCGTAGATGGTGATGTTGCGGTCGTCGTGGTTGGTGACGGCCAAGTCGGCGTTGCCGTCGCCGTTGAAGTCGGCGATGGCGGCGCTGCGCGGGTCGGCGCCCACGGCCAGCGTCGAGCTGACGGTCGAGACGCCGAAGTCCAGCAGGACGGTCACGCTGTTGCTGTCGCGGTTGACGACAACGAAATCGGCGCCGGGGTTGGCGTTCAGGCGGCCCTTGGCGATCCACACGGGCTCGGCGCCCGTCGCGGCGCGCTCGCCCGCGGTGAAGTTGCCCGCGCCGTCGTTGAGCATGATCTGCACGCTCGACGAGTTGTCGAAGACGATGACCATGTCCTGATCGCCGTCGCCGTCAATGTCATGGGCCGTGGCCGCGTCGCCGCCGATGCCCGAGCCCAGGAACGTGACCGGGCCGCCCACGAAGCCGCCAGCGCCGTCGCCGACCATCACCAGCAGGCGGTCGGGCCCATCGAGCACCACGCCCAGGTCCATGTTGCCGTCGCCGGTGAAGTCGGCGGCGGCCACGCCATCGGGGTTGCGCGGGGTGGACAGCTCAACGGCCGGGCCGAATGCGATCTGCGCGTGGGCCGCGCTCGCGATCGCGCCGGCGGCGAAGATAAGGGTCAGGGCCTTGGCGTTCATCTTGCGTTGCATCATCGATCTCCTGTGTAAGAAAGGAAGTTCGTTCGTCCGGGCCTCGCGGAATCTCCTCAGTCCCGCGAGCCACAAAGCAACATGGCAACTGCCGTGCCAAAGGGAACAACCCCCGCGGCTTGTTGCCACGGGGGTCGTTCCGCTGTGGAGGGAACTTGTCGGGCCCGCCTTGGCCGGAACAACAGGCCGGCAGGGCCCTGCGTGGCCACGGGCCGCGGCGCTACTCGTCGAAGGCGTTCTGGAACGCCAGAAAATCAAAACTGTCCAGCGACTCGCTGAAGTCGAAGTCCGCCCGAAGATTGCCCGCATTAAAGAAATTCTGGAACGCCAGGAAATCGAACACCGTCAGCACTCCGTCACCGTCCAGATCGGCCCGCGGACCCAGGACCGCCAAATCCTGGTGCCGCACCTCGCCCGAGGCGTCCAGGTCGTATAGCGAGAAGTTGAACGGCGTACGACCGATGACCACGACCCCGTTCTTCACGCCGTCGGCATCGAACACGGCGCCATCGGTGGCATACACCCAATCGCGTAGGATGCCCTCGTCGATCAGCCCGACGCTCAGGTCACCATCGAAGTTGCCCGGCTCCAGATCGAATCCCACGTCGGTCCACGCGAACAGGCCGTCGACGAACTGCTCGGTATAGCTCGTCCCGACGATCGCCGTCGCCTCCCAGCGATCGGGCTCGAGCGAGTCCTCAACATCGCGGCCTTCCCAATCCTCGATGAGCACACGCGCTTCGCCACTGGCGAACGGCACCGAATCGATCAGGTCGATCACGCCTTCCTCGATGCTCCACCCATCGTCGGCACGCAGGTTGATCGGCGGCGTCGCGGTGCCTGCGAGCAAGCCGAACCCGACATTTGTCACCGGGCCGACGAACGTGACAGTCGTTTGGTCGGTTCCCGTATCATGGCTGAAGCGGAGATTCACGAACGGGTCATACGCCCCGAAAACCGAGCCGCCGGACATGCCGCTGGGCAGAATGTACCCATCCGATCGCGAGAAGAATCGCCCTCGCACGACCATCGTCTCGCCCGCGTCGAACAGCCCATTGCCGTTGCCGATCTCGCTGACGAGCGTGACTCCCGCACACCCGCACATCGAGAGCGCCCAATCGGCACCACTCCGCTCGAACTGCGGCCCGGTGGAAAGGACTCGGTCATAGTCATCGGCCGAAGTCGCGATGCGCTGGCCGATCGACCCCTCGGGCCGCGACCCGAATCGCGCCACGTTGGCCATGAACCGACTCTCGGCCGACGATCCCAGGTGCCCGCCCGTATCCTTGCGGCGATCGACACTGAACTCCACGAACCCGAACACCGGGCTCGTACCAAACCGATACGGATCGAACGGCTGGCCGCTCAGGCCCAGCGTGCCTGGCGGATGCACCAGACCATCGAGCACGAGTTGGACGCGAAAGATATCGGAGCCATCGCTGGCCACCACCATGCCCGTGTACGGATCGGTCGCCGGCAAAGTCGGCTGCCAGCCCGCGATGGAGAGCGACACGATGTCGGGCAATCGCGCGTCGGGATGGAGAACCCCGGTGCCGCCGCGATCGGTCGGTCGCACCGCCGCGTCGCCAGCCGGATCGAGATACACCGCTTCCAACTGAGCCGCGGCGTTGGTGCAACCCATCGCCATCGCGGCTAGTACGATTACGCTTCCTGCCCGGCTTTGTGTCATGACGCGCTCAGCTCCCTCACGAACTCGTGCAACCCGTACCTATCAATACGGTTGCGGATGCTGCTGCGTTGCATATCGATGAGCCGTGCCGCCGCCGTCACATTTCCCCCGGTGTATCGCAGGGCCTGCTCCACGAGGGCCCGCTCCACCGTGTCGACGGTGCAGGGGCCGTTCACGAAGTCTATAACCAGCCCATCTTCATTCTCATGTTGCCCAGAGTGCCGCGCAATCGGTAAATCGCCCGGCACGATGGTCGTGTTCTTGCCCAGCATCGCCGCGTGCTGCATGACATTTATAAGTTCCCGGACGTTCCCCGGCCAATCGTGGCCCATGATCGCCCGCTCTGCCGCTTCACTGAGTTCGAGTTGGCCACGGCCAAACTGCTTGCCGAAGCGCCGCAGAGCCGCTCGCGCGATCAGCAGCGCATCGCGGCCGCGCTTGCGCAGCGGCGGGATCTCGATCGTGAAGGTGTTGAGCCGGTAGAACAGGTCGCTTCGGAATGCCTTCTCGCGCACGCGCTCGGGCAGGTCGTGGTTGGTGGCCGCCAGCACTCGGGTGGAGACCCGCCGCTCGCGCGTGCCGCCCACGCGCCGCAGCGTGCCCGCTTCGAGAACCAGCAGCAGCTTGCTCTGCAACTCCAGGGG
>CAYGTM010000094.1:657-1003 GCA_964352795.1 uncultured Phycisphaera sp. | reverse complement strand
CCAGGGGCATCTCGCCGATCTCGTCGAGGAAGATCGTGCCGCCCGAGGCCATCTCGAACAGGCCCTCGCGCGCCACTTTCGCATCCGTGAACGCCCCACGCTCGTGCCCGAACAACTCGGCCTCGATGAGGTTGGCCGGCAACGCCGCGCAGTTCACATGGACGAATGGTGGCTCCTCGCCGTCACGCTTCACCGCCATGTGCAGTTCGCGCGCCAGCACGCCCTTGCCCGTGCCCGTCTCGCCGGTCAGCAGCACCGTGGGCAGGGCCTGAGGCCCCGAGCCGGGCGTGGGCAGGGGCAGGCCGGCCAGCCGCCGGGGCATCTCGCGTGCCTCGCGCCCCGAGCG
>CAYGTM010000094.1:0-647 GCA_964352795.1 uncultured Phycisphaera sp. | reverse complement strand
GATTGGCGTGCCCTTCCTGCTGATCCCGCATTTCGCCCTCGGGCTGTTCGGCCTCCCCCAAGGCCCGCCGGCTGGCCAGCCGCTCGTGCAGGCGCAGTCGGGCGTCGCGTTTGCCCCTCTCGAGCGTCCGCCTGACGACCAGCGTCAGTTCGGCCACGCTCAGGGGCTTGAGCAGATACTCGTCGGCCCCCAGTTTCATGGCCTCCACGGCGGTCGCCACGCTGTCGTCGGAGGTCAGCACCAGCACGCCGCCGGCGAAGCCCTCGCCCCGCACCGCCTTGATCAGCGCCAGCCCGCCGTCGCCGGGCAGTTTCAGATCGGTCAGCACCAGATCGACGTGCCGCTGCCCGAAGACCTCGAGCCCTTCGGGCACGCTGCCGGCCGCGGGGACGCTGGCGATGACACGGTTTACGGTGATGCTGGCAATGACTTTGTTATGGGCGATGAAGGCAACGACACCGTCTATGGCGGCGATGGAAATGATAACGTCCAAGGCAATGATGGCGATGACATCGTTTATGGTGATGCAGGATTTGATAAGGTTTATGGCGGCGCTGGTAACGATACCGTTTATGGCGGCGCTGATAATGATCGCGTCTATGGGGGCACAGGCTCAGATATAGTCTACGGTGACGCGGGCAATGATC
>CAYGTM010000093.1:0-7883 GCA_964352795.1 uncultured Phycisphaera sp. | reverse complement strand
CATCTGGATGAACCGATCGGCAAGCGTGGACTTGCCGTGGTCGATGTGGGCGATGATCGAGAAATTGCGAATCTGGTCCATTGGCGGGCGTGCACGCATGGCGCGCCGGGGCGCGTGCGCGGTAGGAGTTGACTAAAGCGGCGACGAGCAGACTCGCCGGGCAGCCGGCGAGTCTAACGAGTTCCCTCCGGCGCCGCTATTCGTCCGTCTTGAGAGCGAGGAAGATGGGGTTGCCCTGCCGTTGCACCAGCACCGACACCGCCTTGCCCGACGGCAGGTCGCCGGCCAGGCGCCGGAACGCGGCCACGTCCGCCACCTTCTCGTTGTTGAGCATCAGCAGCACGTCGCCCTCGCGCACGCCCGCCTTGCGTGCCGGGCCGTCGCTCACACCCTCGACCAGCACGCCATGGTCCTCCACGGCGAGTTGCTCGCGCTGCTGGGCCAGTTCGGCGCGCGTCGAATCGTGGCGGGCCTTGGCCTGCTCGAAGGCTTCACGGGCCCGCACTTCGCGCAAGTCGAGCTCGGCGAATCGGGATTCGGCGGCGGCGACGGCACCCTCGTGCTCGCGCTGCCGATCGGCCAGTTCGTTGGCGGCGGCTTCCAACTGCTGGGCACGCTGCTCGACGGCCTCGCTTTGGGATTCGAGCTCTTCCCGCTCGCGTTCACGGTCGGCGTGCGCGGCGCGCAGCCGGTCGAGCCGGCGTTCGATGTCGGCCATCACGCCGCGAATGTCCTCGGTCAGGCCCGCGGAGTTGAGGCGTTGCTGCTGGTCGCTGCTGATCTGGTCCATGTCGTCTACTTCTTCCTGAAACTTTTGGGGACTAACTCACCAGCCTCAGCTCGGGGCGGCGGCGCACGCTCACGGGCAACGGCATCGAGCTGATGGCCAATGGCGTGCGCGGATCGAGCCGACGCTGACGCTCGAGGCGGTCGCTCTGGGCCAGCCGTTGGCCCAACTCGCCAAGTTTGCTGTCGCAGGCCGCCTGGTCGTCGGCCAGGCGCAACGCTTCCTGGCGCAGGCGCTGCTCGCGCTGGGCCAGTCGGGCCTCGCGGGCCTTGAGGTCTTCTTCAAGCCGCAGCGAACGCTGCTCGAGCAGCAGGTGGTCGCGGCTCATGCCTTCCACGCGAGATTCAAGTTGGGCGATCCGGGCCCGGGCCGCGTCGAGCGACGCGCGAGCGTCCGTCCGCTCGCGCTGGGCCTGGTCGGCACGCTCGGCGCTCTCGCGCACTTCCAGGCGGCTCTCACGCAGCCGTTCGCTCAGGTCGCGCACGCGGTCGGCCAGCCCGCAGGCGTCGCTCAGCCGCTCGATGAGTTCGAGCGAGGCCTGCTCGCGCATCGAGAGCAAGGCGTCCATGCTCTTGGCGTGGTCGGCCGTCAGGGCGGCCTGGTCCTCGACCAGCCGCTTCACGTCCTGCATCCTCACCGTTTCGCGCTGGGCGACCTCGGCACGGACCTTGATTTCTTCGGCCGCCTGGGCGAGGGCGGCTTCGCGCTGGGCCAGTTCCTTGGCCCTCGCTTCGATTTCCTGGCCCGCCCGCTTGGCGTGCGTGTCCACCGCCGCGGTCGTGCGCGCCGACATCCACAACCGGCGGCGACGCAGCCGCTCGGCCAGGGCGCGCTTGCGATCGGTCAGTTTCGATTCGGCCAGCACCACTTCGTCGGCCAGTTCTCGCAACTGGGCGGCCCGGCGGTCGATCTCCACCTGCCGCTTCATGGCAATCTGGATGGACCGATCGATCTCGGCCTGTCGCTGGGTGAGTTCTCGGGCGTGCTGGGCGGTGGTCTGCTCGCACCGGGCCACCAGCGCGCTCAGTTCCTGTTCGATCGAGGCCAGCACGTTGTCAACGTCGGCCTCCCCCTCGAGTTCGGGGCTGTCTTCCACGCCTTGCTGGTCTTCGTGCTGTGCCATTGACCTTTTCCGCTAAGCGTTCCCGGGCCGTCTCTCCGGCAGGTCATCGGCCAGCGCGAGGTCGGTCTGAACGTCCAGTGGCCTGCGGGTGCCTGAAAATGGTTGGGGCTGTTGTTATCGGACATTGAAGCGATATCCAGTGGATTCCCCAATACGGGATAAACCTTTGCCCTTTCGGGAACAAATCCGGCCGATGGCGTTATATTGAGGGTGTGTAGCCGCTGGCGGTGTGCCGGGCGGTGGATACGCTTGGGGTGACTCAGACACCCAAAACCGAACGCTCGCCTGCCTCCTGATGTGGCCCGGCGAGGAGACGACTTCCAGGAGGCATCACATGATTCGCAAGGGCTCGACCACCAGCATCGTCATCGCCACCATCGCCGGCCTTTCCGTCCTTGGCGTCGCGGGCTACCGCATGATGTCGGGCGATTGCGGCGCGTGCGCCGTCACCGGCACCGAGGCCGCCGTCCAGAGCGTCGCCACCGAGGGTGACTCGTGCTGCCCCCTGAAGGGCGCGAGCGAGAGCACCGCCACGCTGGTTTCCACCGAAGCCGGCGACAGTTGCTCGGCCGCCATGACCTGTTCGGGCGAGATCAAGGAAGCCAGCGCCTGCGAGAGCACTTGTTCGGGCGAGGGTGCAGAGGTCGAGATGATCTCGACCACCAGCGAAGCCGAGTGCGGCACCGAGTGTGCGGGCGAGGCCGCCTGCGGCACCGACGCCAAGGAGTGCTGCGGCAAGTGCGAGAAGGCCCAGGAACTGGCCAAGGCTCCTCAGTAAGCCTTCGCTACCAACTCGTGAGCAGTCGATCGAACAAGCCGCGTGCCATTGCACGCGGCTTGTCATTTCACGCCTATCCTCGCGCATGGCAACGTGGCTGATCAAGACCGAACCGGGTGATTACTCGTGGGACAACATGACGCGCGATAAGCGCACCGCCTGGACCGGCGTGGCCAACAACGCCGCCCGGATGCACATGCGAGCCGTGCGCACGGGCGATGAGGCGTTCTTTTACCACACGGGCGACGACAAGGCCATCGTGGGCATCGTCAAGATCGTCACCAACCCATACGAAGACCCCGACGAGCCCGGCCTGAACGGCAAGGGCGAGACGAAAGCGCCGCTTTTCGACGTGTCGGTGGGCAAGAAGGCCAAGTCGCCCGTGACGCTCAAGGACATCAAGGCCGATGAACGCTTCAAGGACTTTGAGTTGGTGCGTCAGGCCCGCCTGAGCGTGCTGCCGGTGCCGCCCAAGCTCGACAAGATCATCCGCGAGTGGGCGGGTCTTTAGGCTTGCTCGACCCTTCCATCGCCGAGGCGGCCAGCAACTCGAGCCTGGTCAGCGCCCGGTCGGCCAGCCCCTTGAAGATCGCATACGGGAAGAGCGCCGCGACGGCAATGGCCAACCCGAAAGCCGTGGTGTAGAGCGCCTGGGCGATGCCGCCGGCCACCAGCCTGGGGTCGCTGCCTTCGGCCTCGCCGATGGCCGCGAAGCTGGTGATGATGCCCGTGACCGTGCCCAGAATGCCCAGCATGGGGGCGGCGGTGATAATGATGCTCAGGGCCCCCTGGAACCGCTCGACGGCGTACCGCTGGGCCTCGATGGCCTCGCGTGCCTGGGCCTCGCCGATCGGGCCGGCCACGTCCTGGCTCAGCTCGCGGGCCAGCCGCGCGTAGGGGTCGCGTCGCTCGGCGGTGGATTTGATGACGCCCGGGAAGTCGCCCTGCCGGAGCCTGGCCGCGAGTTTGGCCGTCCTGCTCCGCACGGTTGGCCCGGTGAGCCTGACCCAGAACAGCGCCCGCTCGAAGACCACCGTGAGCCCCAACAGGCTGACCAGGGCCAGGGGGATCATCACCCAGCCGCCGACGTCGAACCAATGCCTGATGGCGCTGATGAGGGCTTCCACTGGGTGACTCCGGCTCCGTTGGGGGCGTGATCGTACCGTATGCGCGATGACCGGCCAGCCCGCACACCAGACCACCGATCCCGAAACACTCGATGCCCGTGTCCGGGCCCGCGTGGGAAGTCTCGCCTTGCTGGTCGAGGCCGAGATGGCCGAGGTCATCGACGCGGTCTGCCAATCGGCACCCATGCGCGACGGTGCCCGCTACGCCGCCCTGGGCGGGGGCAAGCGCTTGCGGCCGGCCCTGTGCCTGATGGGCGCGCGAGCGTGTGGTGGTGATGAAACAGGCGCCTTGCCCGCCGCCGCCGCGGTCGAGTTGGTCCACGCCTTCAGCCTGGTCCACGATGACCTGCCCTGCATGGACGACGACGACCTGCGTCGGGGAAGGCCCACCCTGCATGTCCACGCGGGCGAGGCCGCCGCCCTGCTGGCCGGCGACGCCATGCTCAACGCGGCCTATTGGACCCTGGCCAGGCGGGTGAAGGACGCCTCGGTCTCGGGCCTGCTCATCGGCGAGTTGGCCGACGCCAGTGCCCGGATGATCGACGGCCAGACCCTCGATTCGCTGGGCGGCTTCGACGCGGATGTCTCGAGCGACGAGCCGCGTTTGCGGCTGATCCACCGCTGGAAGACCGGGGCCCTGCTGCGGGCCGCCTGCCGGATGGGTGCCATGAGCGCGCGGGCGAACTCGGACATGCTCGACGCCATCACGCGCTACGCCGAGGCGGTGGGGCTGATGTTCCAGGTGGTCGACGACCTGATCGACGTGGAGCAATCCACCGAACAAGCGGGCAAGCGCACGGGTAAGGATGCCGACGCGGGCAAGCTGACCTTCCCCGGCGTGCTTGGGGTCGAGGCATCACGAGCCGAAGTGGTCAAGTTGCTGGACGCGAGCCTGGCGGCGGTCGAGCCGCTGGGAGAGGCCGGTGGCGATTTGGCCGACCTGGCCCGGGTCTTGGCCAGCCGGACGCGGTGAGGTCGATACAAGCGTTCTCGGGCTTGGGACAGCCCTGATATTTTCAAGAATCATTGAAAACTGTTCGGATTCCGCCTAATACTCTGGTGTCAGGATTCGTCCCTCGGGGCGGCCCACGGGGGCATATGGAGGCAACGCGATGGCACTGCTGGACACGCTGACCGGGCCGCAACGCCTCCGCTCCATGTCCATGGACGAGTTGGAGCAGTTGGCCGGAGAGATCCGGGCGGCCATCTGCGAGCAGGTCTCGCGCACCGGCGGGCACCTGGCACCCAACCTGGGCGTGGTCGAGCTCACCATCGCCATGCACCGCGTCTTCGACTTCGGTTGGGACCGGCTGCTCTTCGACGTGGGCCACCAGTGCTACCCGCACAAGCTGCTCACCGGCCGGCTGCCATTGCTGAGCAAGCTCCGCACGCGCGAGGGCATGGCCGGTTTCCCCGAGCCCGACGAGAGCCCCTACGACCTCTTCCGCGTCGGCCACGCCGGCACGGGCATCTCGACGGCCGTCGGCATGGCCCGCGGCGACACCCTGAACGGCGAGGGCTACGACCCCAAGGCCCGCAAGGACGGCCGGCGCGTCGTGACGATCATCGGCGACTCGTCGATCGTCAACGGCGTGGCGATGGAAGGGCTCAACAACGCCGGCACCTTGAAGCGCCAGATGCTGGTGATCCTCAACGACAACGGCATGTCCATCGCCGGCCCCCAGGGCGCGCTCTCGCAACACTTTGACCGCGTGCGCGTGAGCCACACCTATACGGGCCTGAAAAAGAACGCCAAGGAACTGCTCAAGGGCGTGCCCGGCGGCGGGGCCATCCGCGACGCCTACCACCGCGTGGGCGAAGCGGCCAAGGCCATGGTCGGTGACGGCGCCCCCGAGAACACCTGGTTCGAGCACTTTGGTTTGCTCACCGTGGGCCCCATCGACGGCCACCACCTGCCCACGCTCGTCGAGTTTCTCGAAGCCGTGAAAGATCTCGACCGGCCATGCGTGCTGCACGTCAAGACCATCAAGGGCAAGGGCTTCGCCTTCGCCGAGGGTGATGCGCGGACGTTCCACTCGCCCCAGCCGTTCAGCGCGGCCGAGGGCCAGGAGCTCGAGTCCGAGGGCTGCAAGGTGGTGGTCAAGAGCGGCGGGCGCAGCTTCACCAGCGCTTTCGGCGACGCGCTGCTCGACATGATGGAGCGCGACGAATCGGTCGTCGCGTGTACAGCGGCCATGCCCGACGGCACGGGCGTGACCGACGCGATGGAGAAGTTCCCAAGCCGAGTGTGGGACACGGGCATCTGCGAGAGCCACGCGCTGGACATGATGGCGGGGCTGGCCAAGACGGGGTACAAGCCCTTCTTCGCGGTGTACAGCACGTTTTTGCAGCGGGCGTACGACCAGGCCTTCCAGGAAGCCTCGCTCCAGGGCTTGCCCGTCCGCTTGTGCCTCGACCGCGCCGGGCTGGTGGGCGGCGACGGCGCGGTGCATCATGGTTTTGCCGATGTTTCATTGCTCCGCACGCTGCCCGACGCGGCGATCATGGCGGCGATTGATGAGCCTAGCCTGCGCGCGTCGCTCGAGTTCATGCGCGAGTACGACCGCGGGCTGTCGAGCGTGCGCTACCCGCGCGACGACGTGTCGCTTCGTTTCGCCGACGAATGCCCGCCCTTCGAGCTTGGCAAGGCGCGGCTCCTTACCGAGCCGTCTTCTTCTCAACAAACCAAGCCCGACGCGGCCATCCTCGCCTTCGGCGTGCCCGCGCTCGCCGCGGTCAAGGCCGCCGAGTCGGTGGCGGCCGACACGAGCGTCGCCGTCTACGACGCCCGCTTCGCCAAGCCGGTCGACCGCTCGCTGATCGCCGAGTTGGTCGAGGCGGGCGTGCCAATCCTGACCCTCGAAGAGCACACGCTGCAAGGCGGCTTCGGCAGCGCCGTGCTCGAGGCCATCGAGGAGATGGGCCTGCGGAACGCCACCGTCCGCCGCCACGGCATGCCGGATCGGTGGATCAAGCAGGACGGCCGCAAGCAGCAGCTTGCCGAGGTGGGGCTGGATGCGGCGGGGATCGAGACGCAGGTGCGGGCGCTGCTGGCGCGTGCCAGCGGCGTGCGCGAGCGTGTCGAGACCTGAGTTGGAATTCCCCTCGTGTCGATGGGGTCTCCGCGCGCATCCGATTCGTGGTGAATCTTCATCCAATCTTCCATCTAACCGTCCTCTTGGTTCGCAACCTTGGAGGGCCGTGCCATGCGCTGTGTTTGTTACCTCATTCCGATCATTGCCGGCGTTGCCTTAGCCCAGGACAGGACGCCCGAGCCCCGCGCGCCCATCCCTGTCAGCGGCGAGGCGCTGTTCGAGCTCGAGACGCGCACCTCGACGCTCGACGACGGCACGACCGGCACGGCGTACATCGCTGGGCCGATGCGCATCATGTCGCCGCTGCCCAAGGGCTACCCGAGGCCGACCGCCGCGGGCGCGATGGAGATCAAGCGATACCCCAGCGTGCGGCGCGCCGAGTTGACCGTTGAGGCCTCGGCTCGTGGGGGGCCGCGGTGGGGCATGAACCAGGCCTTCTTTCCGCTGTTTCGCCACATCAAAGAGCGCGACATTGCCATGACCGCGCCCGTGGAGGCCGAGGTGCCCGCGATGGGCAAGCAGCCGCAGGACGATGGCAAGGCCGGCGACGCCCAGGACGGCCGGACCGGCCCGATGACCGTCTCGTTCCTGTACCGGACCGACGACCTGGGACCGACCGGAGACGCCGAGGAGAACGTGCGCGTGGTCGACACCGAGCCCGTGACCGTGCTGGCGATGGGCATCCGCGGCGCGATGGGAAACGACCGCATCGAGCGGGAAGTCGACGCGCTGTACCAATGGCTCGAGACGCAAGGAGCGACGAATACCGGCCCCGATGGCCAGAAGGCCGATGGCCTCTGGGAAGCCGCCGGCCCGCCGCGCATCCTGGGCTACAACGGGCCTGACGTGCGCCGCGGCGACCAGTGGTGGGAAGTGCAGGTGCCCGTGACTTGGAAGCCTGTCCCCGCCGCCGACCCAGCCACCGGAAGCTAATCGCGGTCGTTGCCGCCCAACCCCCACCCGCACTCCACGC
>CAYGTM010000092.1:0-7909 GCA_964352795.1 uncultured Phycisphaera sp. | reverse complement strand
CCAGGTCGTAGTGGGTCAGCGACGAGATGATCGGCAGGGTCGAACTCACCTGGATCGAGAAGAAGTTGAGCATCTGGCGGTCGAGGATCGGCGCGAAGGCGTCCAGACGCAGGTTGTTGAAGCTGCCAGCGCCCACCTGGCGGACGGTGTTGATTTCCGTGCCGTCATTGAAGAACAGGGTGATCTCGACGGCGATGGACTCACTGGTGGGGTTGAAGAAGCTCAGCGTCTCGAAGTAGGTCAGGCCCGCTTCCTGACTGTTCAGGAAGGCGTCGCCGAAGAACCACGTCGAGGCGGCCGTGTTCTGAGTGGCGATCGCGTTGGCGTCACCATTCTGGCGTTCGAGCACCACACCGGCCAGCGGCAGGGTCGACTCGATGGTCAGGCCCGCAGTCACGTCGGCGGCCAGGCTCAGGTCGCCCGCGCGGAGCACGAGGGACTGGCCCGGATTGATGGTGCGGTTCACCGTCACGCTGGGCAGGGGAGCCGTGACGTAATCGCTGGTGATCGTCACGCTGGCGGCGGTGTCGCCCGGGTTATACAGCACGAGCTCACCGGTGACCTCCGAACCCGAGGTGAAGCTCGGGACCACGTTGAAGGTCGAGCCGCCCGTCGGGTCGCCCAGCACGCCGAAGGCCTCGCCAGCCACCAGGTCGTAGTGGCTCAGGGCCGCGACGATGCCGATGCTCTCGGACACGCCGTCGGCCGGCTCGCTGGTCAGCGTCGCGCCGAACACACCAAGGGGCAACTGACCCAGGCTGCCCAACTCCCACCCGCCGCGGCTGGACGCCTCGACGGTCTGCTGGATCTGCACGTCCGAAGCGCCCACGCGGGTGCTGAGCGTCACGACCACGTCGTGGTCGTTGGGGTTGAAGAACACCAGGAACGACTCGACGCGGCCCGGGCTGCGCTCGAGGCGGCCGAAGCCCCAGGTGTCGCTGGTGATGGGCGTGAACGCCTCGCCGATGGCGCCCTCGAAGTCGTAGTGCGAGAGCGTGGCACCGAGCTGGCCGGTCGACTCGATCACGATCGAGTACGGCTCGTCGGTCCGCACGCCCGGGAAGAGGAACCCGCCGCGCTCGGAGATGGTCACGCCCCCGCGGCTGCCGGGGCTGAGGGTCTGGTTTTCGACCAGGGTCATGTCGGCCAGGTCGGGGTTCTCGTAGAACAGGCGGATGGTGTAGCTGACCGTCTCGCTCTGGCTGGGATTGCTGAGCGACACGAACTCGCTGATCTGATTGTTAACGAAGCCCTCGGGGTAATACAGGAAGAACGTCTCGGGCTGGGTGTCCACACGCAGGGTGTACTCGCCGGTGGCCGAGTTCAGGCCGCTGACCAGCAGGTAGTAGGGCGTGCCGGTACCGACGATCTCGAACTGCACCGAGGCGTCCACGCCCTGGAAGCCCGTGGTGTCTCGAGCGATCTGCACCGGCGTGCCGCCGCCACCGAACTGCTCGAAGATCGTCAGGTCCACATCCAGCAGCGAGCCACTGGGGGTGACCACCTGCACGAACGTGCGCCCGCCGGCCAGCGGGTTGATGCGGAACAGATCGCTATCGGCCGAGGAGTCGATGCGAGCGGTCAGTTCAGCATTGCCCGTGCGCTCGTCGAGCTCAAGAAGGGTGGCCTGGCTGAACTGCCCGCGGTTGGCGTGGTCGTCGCCCGGCGTGGGAATGGTGTCGGGGATGGGCCCCTCGACGCTGACGGTGTAGGCACCGGTCGGGAACATGCTCGAATCGTCGAGCTCGACCAGCAGGAAGAACCGCTGCCCGGGCGCGCCCGACGCCAGAATATCGGTCTGGATGATGCCGACCTCTGGAGTCAAGTCGCCCGCGCCGCCGTCAACGATGGAGGTGAGCAGCGAAGTGCCCGCATCGAAGATGCTCAGCACCGGCGTCACGGTCTGGCCAGACGCGTCCACCCGCACGGTGTGCGGCAGGGCCGCCGCCGAAGCGTCGGCGATGGTGTCGAAGAAGAACAGGTCGGTGTCGTCGATGGTGCCGATGTTGCCCGCGCGCTCGCCCGCGCCGGTCTCGCTCGACAACACAATCTCGCTGGCCAACGCGAACTCCCCGTCGTTGGCGTGCTCGTCGGCCGTGGGCGTGGTCGCCCCGAGGCTGTACGCGCCAGTAGCGGTTGTCGCGATACCCGTACCGTCGCTGCCCACCAGCACGAAATACTGAAGGCCGCGGGTCACGTTGAACCGGTAACTGGCCGCCGAGAACTCCGCGTCGGGCCCGATGACCGTGGCATCGGTGCCGCTGGTCAGGTTGAGGACCGGGTTGAAGGCGGCGTCAAACACACGGATGGTCGGCCGCAGCGTGCTCAACTCGTTGCTGACCGCCGAGAGCAGGGCCGTCCCGCCCGCGGGCGCGGTAAAGGTAAACAGGTCGGTGTCGCCGTCGACCTCGATGATGCCCGGACGCTCGCCACGCCCGGTGAGCGGGGCCACCACCAACTGCGACGCAAACGCGAACTCGCCCTCGTCGGCGTGATCGTCGGTCGGGTCGGCGGTGATGGTCAGGTCATAGGTCCCGCTGCTGCCCTGCTGGTCGAAGCCCTCGACCACGATGTAGTAGTCGTTATACGTCTGCATCGTCAAGGTCGAGGTGCGGTCCGCCCCAGTGACGGGGAACTGCACACGAGCGTCCACCGTGCCAGGGGCGCGGTCGTCATTGAAGCCGATCTGCAGGAAGATGGCGTTGCCCGCCGGGTCCTCGCTCACCTCGAAGATGCGAACGATCGGGTCGAAGCCAAAGCTGGTGGACTCCACGTCCACGCGCACGTCGCCGTAGCCCGGCGTGGTGAACTTGAAGATGTCGGTATCGCCCGGCGCCTCGATCGAGCCGGAAATCCGACCCTGTCCCAGGAAGTCCAGAATCTCGATATCCGTTGCATCGATCGGGCGATGCGCGTCGGCGAAGTCGTCCACGGATGGCGCGCCGTCGACGGTCACGGTGTACCGGCCCTGCTCGCCCACGTTGGCGTCCACCCGGATGATGTATCGCTCGCCCTTGTTGGCGAAGAACTCCACTTCCGCCGGACGCGTGCTCGTCGCGCTGGTCGGCGGCACGCGAACGTTGCCCTCGGTGTCGAAGATCGTCACCCGCGGACGGAACTCGCTCGGATTGTCCGCGGCCACGGTGAGGTTGATAATGCCAGAGCCCACGGCGAAGGCCACGAACGCGTCGTTGTCCTCCACGCCGCCCGCCCGAGTGCGAATCTCGCCGCGGATCTGGCCCTGGCCCTGATCGTCGATCGGGAAAGCCGTGTCGTTCGTGAAGAAGTCGATGAACAAGGGACTGATGTCCTGGTGGTCATCGACAAACTCGAGGCCCGGCGCGCTGTTCACCAGCAACTCGTACGAGCCGATAGCCTTGCGCCAGTCCACAAGGTCGGGGTCTCGGGTGTACGCATCGAGCTGCCCGCTCTCGACCACGATGTAATACACCCCGCCCTGCTCGACGGGGATCACCACCCGGGGATCGGTATCGGCGAAGATGCGGCCCTCGATCTCGGTGTCGCCCGCGCCATAGAGCGTGTCGCCCATGAGGTCCAGCGTGCCGATGAGTTCCTGGGCTCGAGTGCCCGCGAAGCCGGCGTTGTCGTTGTTGCTGGCAATGAGCTCGAGGTCGTTGTTGAAGACGCGGATCTTGGCGTCCAGCGGGCTGTCGTAGGTCTTGTTCACGATCCGCCGATCCAACGCGGGCGGGAACACGTTGAGGTCCACGATGTCCTCGACGAACTGGTCGGTGATCTGCTTGGTGGCAATGCGGATCTCGGCGGTGCCGTTGGCCTGGGGACGGATCGTGTAAATATCGAAATCGCCGATGCGCTCGATGATGCCCAGTTCCTGGTACTGGGTCACCAGGAAGCCGCTGGGCGTGATGTCGAACTGGCGGACCTGGAAGGCGTCATCGATCAGGGGCAGGAAGTTGGTCGCGTCGCCCGTCGTCGGGTTGAGCGTGATCTGGCGGGCCGCCTCAAACTCGGCACGAATCAGGTCAACGCCGCCCGGCTCGAAATACGAGCCGAGCACGTCGTCGAAGATGCCGTCGCCGTTCACGTCCGGGGGAATGGCGTCCGACACAAGCGAGAAGCTATACCGGCCGTTGCCGCCCACCGAGCTGATCTCGAGGTAGTACGTCTCGCCGGCAAAGAACTGGGCGTCCTGATCGTCGCCGCCGATGTCGATGACAAAGGCATCAGCATCAAACTCCGAGCCCAGCAACGACGGATCGAACGCGCCCGATGGATCGGGGAAGGGCGGCGCGATGGTGTCATTGGTGTAGACCACGCGGAAGTTCGAGTCGTACACCCGCACGAACGTATTCGCGCCGGGCAGGAAGTCGGGGCTCACCGTCAGGCGCAGGCGGGACGCCGTGCGATCGTCGCGGTCCCACACGCCGGGCAACTCATCGTTGAAGTTCTGCAACGCGAACACCGTATCGGTCGAGCCGAAGCCCAACGGCGTCCACGTCCAGTCGAGGATGTTCGGATCGAAGACCAGCTGCGCCAGGCGGGTGGCGTTGCCGCCGTCGGCCATCGTAAACTCGCCGCCGACGTACACCACGGGGTTCTCGGCGAATGGGTTGACGCCCACGCCGAACTCCTGGTCGACATAAACGCGGATGGTGCGCACAGGAGCGTTGAAGCCGATCGGGCCGCCGAAGGGGATGTCCGAACCGAGATTAGACCAGCCGGCCGTCGTGCTGAAACTGCCGATGAAGTTCCGCTGGCCGCCGGCCGTCGTGAAGTCACCGCCAACGATGAGTTCCTCGATCAGATCCTCACCCTCTCCGTCACGATCCCACACGTCCAGGGCATAGACCGGACCGTTGGTGCCGCCACCGGTGCCGTTGAATGCGAACGCCCCGGCACCACCCGCCGCGGCGGGATTGAACGCGGCAATGCCCACGTTGTTGGCCGCGGCGCCGTTGATGGTGGTGAACTCGCCGCCGATGGCCAGCGAGGGAACGATCTCGGGATCTTCCATCGCAAAGGGATCGATGATCAGGTGGGTCTGGAGGGCGTTCACCACGCCACTGGCGCTCAATGTGAACGAGTTGCCGAACACCAGGCCCATCGCCATCTCATCGAACTCGATCGATCGGATCTGCACGCCCTCGCCGCCGAAGTACAGGGCGTCGGGAATCTCATCGCCCATCTCCGGGTCGGGGAAGTCGATGTTCTCGATCGCATGGATGGCGCCGCCGGTCGCGTCGACCAGTTGCACATAGCCGCCCTCGTCGATGAACCCGCCGTCAGGGATGCCGCCGTAGGTGCCAAGCCCGAAGTCGCCGCCCAGGAACAACTGCGCGGGAAGGTCGTTGCTGTCGGTCGGATCCCACACATGCAGGGAGCGCACGATGCCACCGGGGTCGAACGGCAACGGCCGGAGGACATACTCCTCGATGCCCGGGGTGGGGTCATACACATACGCCGCCACGAACGGAGCCGGCTCAAAATCGGCGAACTGGAACTCACCGGCCAAGATCAATGCCGTGCCGCCAATGTCGGCATCGGGGTTCCACTCCCAGGTGGTCATCGCCAGGATGGTCGCGTCGACGCCCGCGCGAACCGGGAACCAGTCCTGCGCATCCCAGATGCCAAGGAAGTCGCGCGTCAATGGGCCGCCCGTGTCATTATCGGTGCCCTTGATGATGAACGAGCCCTGCCCGCCTGCAAACAGGGCGTCACCCGCGTCATCGTCGTCGCCCTCGTACCCGCCCAACATGTCCACCGGCAGCGTGAACTGGAACAGGTCCGTATCGCCAAAACTATGGACCCGGCCCGTGCCCAGCGCCTCTTGCACATAGCTGCGATCCGACACAGGGTTCACCACGTCGGGGAACATGCCGTTGGGATCGACAAACGTGCGCGTGTACAGGAAGGGATCGCTGAAGCGAAGCGGGGTCGCCAGGTCGAACTGGCGGCGGATAAAATCGAACTGCTCGGGGTTGGTGAAGCCCTCGGTGCCCGAGAACTCCAGTTCCTCGCCGTTGGGATCATCCCCGGTCGGACGATTCACATGGTCGTCGGTGGTCGCAAAGGTGTGGTTGCTCTCGACAAAGACGTTGTATGTGCCGCCAGCGGGGATGTCGAACGTCTCGATCACGATGTAGAACTCGGTGTTCGTGGGGAGTTGGATCTGGAGGTCGGCGATGCCCGAGAGATCGCTGAACCCGCGCAGCGTCGTATCACTCGCGTACAAACGCAAGGCCGGCTGGGGCAGCGGGAACAGCCCCGCGCCCACCGCGCCGGCAAACGTCAGGCCAGAGCCCTGGGTGGTGAACCGGTAGATGCGGGTATCGAACTGATCGGCGATGCCGTCGAACACCTGCCCACGCCGCGTCACCGGGTCGATGTCGATCTGGGTGGCCGTCATCTCGGCCTTGAGCGTGTAGGTGCCCGTCGAAGTGGTCAGCGCGGGGTCGATCCGATCACCGCGAACACGCACGAAAAACACAGCGTCAGCGGCGGACTCGACCACCGAAAACCCAGTCAGCACGGCGCCGGTCTGCCGGTCGGACGTGAGGAACTCGCCCTGCTCGTTGAAGACCGCCACGCGCGTGTCAAAGTCCGACGGCGGAAGGTTCTGCAACGCGGCATAGAACGACGCCAGCGAGTCGAACGCCGCGTCGCTGCCGGCCTCGACGCGGTACACCGCGTCATCGCCGGGCAGGGAGATCGTGCCCTGGGCCTGACCCGCGCCGAAGCGGGCCGGGGGCATCGCCATCGGATCGGTCTCGATCACGAGGTCCCTGTTCGTGATGGCGTCCACGCGCAGCGTGTAGTCGCCTGTCGTGGCCTGGCCCGCGTTGTCCACGTCGCTCAGCACGCGAACGAAGTACGTCTCGCCAGCCTCGGCCAGGAAGTGCGTCCACCCGTCGGCAAAGAACCCACCCGTGAGTTGCCCCTGCGAAGAGCCCTCGGCCACGAGCATGCCGTCGATGTCGTACACCTCCACGCGAGAGTCCAGGTCCGAGCCGCCCACATTGATCGTGTCGGCCCACACCGTGACGAAGTCGCTTTGCGGCGCCACGAACCGGAACAGGTCGTCGGCCAGGTCGGGCGTCACGCCCTCGATGATGCCGTCCTGCATCCCCTCGCCGGTCATCCCGTCGATCACGATCTCGGTGCCCGAGGTCGGCGTCAGCGGCAGATCAAAACTCGGGTGATCGCCGCCAAGCAGGATGCGGGCCTCGAGCTGCTCCATCACCTGGCCCGAACCCAATCCGTCGGCGACGCGCTTCGAGGGCGCCTTCCCGGCCGAGCCGTAGAGCGAACGGAGACGACCGAGGCCAAAGGGGACCCGGGCGTGGCGGGAAGATCCGTAACGTTGGCCACTCATGCTCATGCTCCAGATATCGATCGGCGTCAGGCCGGATGCCGGTTGGGTTGGACCCTTGTCGGGTTCGCTGGGTGGACCCTGACGGGGGCTGGTGTGGTCAGGGGCCCGTTTGTCCGCTGGTGAGGCCTTCACCAGCACGCTCGGCGTGGGGCGGGATGCAGGGCCTTCACCCGACCACGCACTCTTGCGGTCGGTGAAGGATACCGCCTGTCGGCGGCTCCCGCCTTGCACGCGGATCTGCTCTGGGGTCAGGATACCAGTGGGCACCCCCACTTGTCCAGCAAAAATTCCTGCCCAGAGTGTCTCGGCAAGAAACCATTCGATCGCCGACCCGCATGGGTTGCAGCCCATGTGATCACGAAAATGCATCGCTGCCATTCGGGCACCCAACACATAGTCGGATATTGTTAGGATGCCGGACCCGACGCCATCCGCACCGCCCGCACCACTTGGATCTCCCCCGGGTCGTACAACTGCAGCGGGCAACTCGGCTTCGACAGCCGCAGCGGACGCTCGCTCGCTCCCATGTCGATGGCCTCGGCCCCCAGATCCACA
>CAYGTM010000091.1:0-8043 GCA_964352795.1 uncultured Phycisphaera sp. | reverse complement strand
CGTTGGCGCGGCCGCGCGCGCCGAACAGGTGCTTCTTGCTGTAGATCATCGGCAGCATGACGTTCTGAATGGCGGTGGCCCGCGGCAGCAGCTCAAAGGTCTGGAAGATGAAGCCGATGCGTTCGTTGCGGACCTTGGCGAGTCTGGTGGCGCTCATCTTGCGCGTGGGGATGCCGGCCAGTTCGTACTCGCCCGCGCTGGGGCGGTCGAGGCAGCCCAGCATGTTCATCAGCGTGCTCTTGCCCGAACCCGAGGCACCCATGATGGCGACGAACTCGCCGGCCTTGATCTCCAAATCCACGCCATCGAGGGCGCGCACGCGCTCCATGCCCATCTTGTAGACCTTCTCCAGGCCGCTCACGCGGATGGCCGGCGCGTTCGCGCCGCGGTCAGCCCGGCGTTGTTTGCCCAGCATCGGCGGCTCCTTCCTCGGTCGGCTCCGCCGGGGCAGAAGGATCATCGACGGTCACGGCCGTCTTCTCGTCGAGGTCTCGCAGCACGCGGAAGGGGCCGGTGATCACGGAGTCGCCCTCTTCGAGGCCTTCGAGGATGACCGTGTCGGTCAGGTCGCTCACGCCCGCGCGCACGGGCCTCGCCCTGGCCGCGCCATTGTCGAGCACATAAACCACGGTGGTGAAGGTGCGCAGCCGATCGACCAACGGCGACCTCCGCACGGTGTCGGGCAGGCTGTCGACGCGACGGTCGAGCACGGCCTGGCTGGGCACGATCAGCGCGTCGCGCACGGTCTCGACGTGGATGTCGGCGTTTGAGGTCAGGCCCGTGCGCAGCAGGTCGTCTTCGCCCTGCTCGACCAGGATTTCGGCCTGGACATAACTTGTGCCGTCGGAATAGATGCGCCGCTGGAGCCCGACACGCTCGATCACCCCTTGGAAGATGCGATCGCCGTAGGCCAGCAGCCGCACGTCGGCGCTCTGCCCCTCGCGCACCAGGCCCACGCTGGTCTCGTCGATGCGGGCCTGCATGAGCATCTGCCCAAGATCGGCGATCTCCATGATGAGCGAGCCCTGATTGTTGAACGTGCCCAGCACCGTCTCGCCCACTTCCATGGGCAAGTTGACGATGCGGCCGGTGATCGGGCTGACGATGACCGCGTTCTCGAGGTCACGCTTGGCCGCCCGCACGTCGGCCCGGGCGGCCTCGATGCCCGCCTCGATCACCGCGACGCTGCTACGGGCCTGGAGCACGCGCGTGTTGGCCACGTCGTACTCGGTCTTGGCGATGTCGTTCGTGTCCAGCAACTCCTGCAAACGCCCCAACTCGAGCAGGGCCAGCTCGAGTTCGGCCTTCGTGCCGTCGAGTTGGGATTCCTGCGAACGCACGCGCGACTCGGCCGCGTCGAGCCTGGCTTGCAGGTCTTCGGAGTCCAACCGGCACACCACATCGCCCTCGCGCACGGCGTCGCCCTCGCCGAAGGGCAGGGCCACGATGCGGGCGCTGACCTCCGCGGAGACCTGGACCATGTGCTTGGGCTCGATGGCTCCCGGCGCGTTGATCGTGCGTCGCAGATCGCCCCGGCGGGCGGGCTCGACCAGCACCCGGGCGGGCTCGGTCGCGGGCGTCAGCCGCTTGCGCAGGCCCTCGGGTCCGCCCACCTGCATCAGGCCGATGGCCCCCCCGACACCCAGGATGCTCAGGGCCACTATCACCACGATCACGATCTTGAGCATTCGGGTCTCCGGGGCCGCGTCCATCGGGCCGGCAGGGGATTCTTGGGAGGCCGGGCGACCGGATTTCCGGCTAGCGGCTCCGGCTCGCATCCCAGCGGGCCTCGATCTGGTCGATATCCTCTTCCCAGAGCAACTTCACCCGATCGAGGTACTCATCCCACACAGCATGACGGCACTGGGCGTCATCCTCAGGGCACTCGGCGATCCGTTCGCTCCGCCAGACCTCGAGGGCGTTCAGCGGTGAATCGAACTCCGCCTCGCTCATCACCTCGGGCAACGGCTCGGCCGTCCGGCAGCTACCGGCGAACATGAACATGAACACGAACAAGACGAGTGGAAGCAGGGCGATTCGCATGGTGCTCTCCCTATTGGAGCGACTTCGCCCAGTCAACCCCCGCCAGCCGCTCGAACGCCTCGGCGATTCTCTCGGCCTCCACGGTCATGGCGACTCGGAACCAGTGCGTGCCGTCCATGCCAAAGCCCGCCCCGGGCACCATGCTCACGCCCGCCTCGTCGATGCAGCGCATGACGAACGCCCAGGATTCCAGGGGCTTGCCCCCCGGGCCAACGGGGCACTGGGCCCACACGAACAACCCCGCGCGTGGGCGCTGGGCCTTGGCGCCGATCTTCTTGAGTCCGGCCATCGTCGCGTCCAGGCGGTGGGCGTACATCGCGCGCAGGTCGGCGATGTCGTCGTGGTCGTAGTTCTCCAGCGCCACGATGCCCGCCTCCTGCACGGCCGTAAACGCGCCCGAGTCGATGGGCCCCTTCACCTTCGCCAGGGCGTCGATCACCGACTGATGCCCCACGGCGAAGCCGATGCGCCAGCCGGTCATGCAGAAGCCCTTGCTCAGGCTATGGAACTCGATGAACGGATCCTTCTCGATGTCCACGCCATCGGCCTTCCACACACTGTCGGGCTTGTCGTCGGTGTAGAACAACTCGCTGTAGGCCTGGTCGCTGGCCAGGATGATGCCATTGTCGCGGGCGAACGTCGCGGCCTGCGTATAAAACTCCAGCGGCACCGAAGCGCCCGTCGGATTATTCGGGTAGTTCACCCACATCAACGCCGCGTCGCGTGCGTCCGCGGGGTCGAGTTCTTCCCACAAGGGCGTCCAGCCGCTGGCCTCGCGCATCGGCATCGAGACCGGCCGCGCATCGGCCAAGATCGCCCCGGCGTGGTACACCGGGTACGCCAGGCTTGGGCTGAGCACCACGCGCCCGGGGTCGACGACGGCTAAAGGCAGGTGCGCGATGCCCTCCTTCGAGCCGATGCACGCCAGGACGTGGCGGTTCGCGTCGACCGTGACTCCGAAGCGCCGCTCCATGAACCGGGCCGCCGCCTCGCGGAACTTCTGGCTGCCCTTGCTGGCCGGATACCGATGGGTGGCCGGGTCCTTCACCGCCTGCTGGAGGGCGCTCACAATAAAGTCCGGCGTGGGCCGATCCGGGTCGCCCACGCCCAGGTCGATCAGCGGATCCCCCGGCCCGCGGGCCCGATACTCGGCCTTGGCCTTGTCGAGCCGGTGGAACAGGTAGGTGGGCAGGGCCGCCAGGCGGGCGGACTGGACTTCAACAATGGGATCGGTGGCGGTGGGATCGGTGGCGGTCATGGTGCGAGGATCGTAGCGTGGGGGGGAGAAGGCAATGGGCGATAGGCAATAGGCAATGGGGCCAGAAAGGAGCCGCACACGTCCGCGGCCAACCCATTGCCTATTGCCCAATGCCCATTGCCTTCTTCCAAGGAGACCACCCATGCCCCCATCCATCCGTGCCGAAAAACTCCTCGCCGAGCTCAACCGCCTGCGTCAGGACCTGGACAAGGACGAGAGCGATCTGGAATGGGTCACGCTGCACCATGTGTTCTGCTTCGTGAGCTACAAGACCGGCGAGTTCCAGAAGTACCTCGACGAGGAGGCGGCCAAGGGGGCGTTCGAGGCGCTGGAGTAGCACGAGGCCCTGGCGAGAGCCTGGGCCCGCTTTGCGTTCGTGGCAATGGGCACTGGGCACTGGGGGCGGAAGGCATCGGGCATCGGGGATGAGGCATCGGGCCGATCGCCCGACGCCACCGTTCGAGCCGCGTGCGTAAGCACGCGTGCCAGCGACCGCAGCAAGAGGCTCGAACGCGAAGGTCGCGAAGGGCTCGAAGGGGAATCAACGAGCCCCTCGCGCGAGCGAGAGGGGAATGGACGTGAGGGAAGGGTTGAACGCAGAGGCCTCAAAGGGCTCGGAGGGGAAGTCTTCGTTCCACCCACTTCATGAGATCCAGATCAGCGACACGTTCCCGTTACAACCAGCCTTGTGTGGAAGCTCTCATGCCTTAACGTCGAGCACCGTCTTTGTTCTCGATTGGGGGGAGATTGATCCGCACGCTCGACGCTCGGATCGGAGCACGACTCGGCCCTTGGCTCAGCGGATCAAACTCGCCGCCCGCTGCACCGCTCGCATGACTGTCTTGGAATCCAAAGTCCGGATCCTTGCGAGCCTCGGCCCACGGATTGACTCGCTCCGGGTTTCCAGTCGAACCCCTGGTGACCCGAGCTCGGATGGCGATCCATGCCGCCCTGAGTCGCTCGCGCAGCCGCGAAAGGCATCCACCGAGCTCGCGGTGATACCTCCATGCGAGGGCGATCAGCGTGATCAAGCTCCCTCCGCCGATGGTGAGCACCGCGGTCACATCGAGGTTCTCGATGTTGAAAACGATGTTGAATGTGTTCGCGCTTTCCTTCATGTGATTGCGCCTCCGTGCGCCGTGGTGAATCGATTCGGCCGCCAATGCGACCGTCGATAGAACATCCTTGTACGGGGAACGCTAGACTGTTCGATGACCGCGGGGTAGGCCCGGCTTATTGCTAACTTAAGCAACGACATGCTGTTATGTTGCCGTCGTTTTCTATAAAACCGATCCTGCTCTGTCTTTAGACAGCTCCAGCGACAACAAACGACAGCTCAAACGACAGTATCTGACACCACGAACGCAATGTTTGTCTGGCTCATCCCGCCCACCATCCGGATGCTCTGGCGCAAGCCGTAATCGCGATCGAGCCCCCGCCGCGCCGGTCCCTCCGCGATCGTGCTCCGCAAACCCGCCCAACGCCACGGCCCAGCCGCCGCGCTGCTGTGCGGAGTGGCTGTGCAGCGCTGCAAACCCACGGCGCTGCTGTGTGGCGCGGCTACGCAGCGCTCCTGAACGGCTGCGCGGTGCTGCAAAATGGTTGCGCAGCGCTGGAGAACCGTTTTACAGCGCTGCGCAGCGATTTTGCAGCGCTGTGGAATAGTTTTGCAGTGCTGCGCGGCGATTTTTCAGCCGTGCTCCGGCACGCGGGCGAGCGTCAAAAACACCGCTCACGGCCTCCCGGGGCCGTTTTCCTTTGCAAAACCCAAACGAACGCCCGCCCGGCCCGAAAAAATCTTCTGATTTTTTCGGACTCGAAGTCAAGTCGCCCCCGCATCACCCCGATGACCGGAAGAACCCGGACCACTGGGGTCCGGAAAGTTTCATTCGCGGGGGGCCCGCTCGTGCAGGGGTTCGGCCGCACAGGAGCATCGTGATGTTCACGAAGCAAACGTCTCGGATCAAGCCATCGGCGGCCAGGCTCGAATCGGTCGCCACCGTCCGCACAACCCCCCACGCCGCGCACGCGGCGCACGGGCTCGCCGCCGAGGCGACAAAGAAAGGCGGTGCCCTATGAGCACCATCCCACGAGAAAACGACGCCGCCGTCGCGTGGTGCGCCGCGCACCTGCCCATCTGGATCGCCAACGCCGAGGACATCGGGCTGGACCCCCTCGAACTGGCGGAGCTGTCCACGAAGATCTCCGAGGCCAACAGCCGGCGCATCGCGCGGGACCAGGCCCGCGACGCCGCGTCGGGGGCGACCGGTTCGTATAACGAGGCGGCCGACGACATGCGCACGTCTGCCGCGCTCCAGGTCACCAAGGTGCGCACCTTCGCCAAGGGCAGCCCCACGCCCGCGGTGGTCTACGAGGACGCGCAGATCCCCGCGCCCGCCGACCGCAGCCCGCGGCCGGCCCCGGGCACGCCCGCGCTCTTTAAGATCGGCCTGCTCGAGAGCGGCGCGCTCAACGTGAGTTTCAAGTGCCCCAACCCGCCCAGGGTGGGGGCCCTGACCTACCGCGTGGAGCGGAGCATCGGCTCGCAGCAGCCCTACACGTTCCTGAAGAACGCCAAGGAGCGCGTCTTCGAGGACGACACCGTGCCCCAGGGCTCGGGGGACGTGACGTACCGCGTCACGGCCCAGTCGTCCACCAAGGACGGGTTCCCCGGCTACTTCACCGTGCGATTCGGGGTGAACAACCAGCCCGTGATCGTGTCGCAAGGGACCAGCGAGAGCAAGGCCTCGTAAGGGGCATCAGGACTTCGACCACACGAATACAAGCCAGGCCGCCTCCGCGGCCTGTTTCTCTTGGGTCCATCTTCTGCCCCCTCATGCCCAATGCCCAATGCCCAATGCCCAATGCCCAACCCCCAATGCCTTCCCGCTTCACGCCATCGTCAGCCCGCCGTCCACGCAGATGACCTGCCCGGTCAGGAAGCCCGCGTCGTCGCTGCTCGCGTAACTCACCGCGGCGGCGATGTCTTCGGGCGTGCCCAGGCGCGGCACGCTCATGGCCTTCAAAACAGTCTGCCCGACCTCTGCTGGAAGCCCGGAAGTCATGTCGGTCTCGATGAAACCGGGCGCGACGACGTTGGCGGTCACGCCCTTGCCGCCCAGCTCGCGCGCGAGGGTGCGCGTCAGGCCGATCAGCCCGGCCTTCGCTGCGGCATAGTTGGCCTGGCCCGCGTTGCCCACGACGCCCGACGTGGAGGCGATGTTCACGATGCGGCCGAAGCGGTGCTTCATCATCGGGCGGGCCGCCGCGCGGCAGGCGGTAAAGGCGCTGGTGAGGTTGACGGCGAGCACCTCGTCCCACTGCTCGTCGCTCATGCGCATGATGAGCCCATCGCGCGTGATGCCGGCGTTGTTGATGAGGATGTCCAGGCGGCCCAGGTCCTTGGCCACGCCCTCGATGGCGGCGGCCAAGGCGCTGCGATCACCCACGTCGACGGCCAGCGCGCTGGCCCGCCCGCCGGCTCTTTCGATCTCGCTCTTGAGTGCATCGAGCGGCCCTTGCGAGCGAGCGGCGAGGACCACATGGCGGCCGTCGGTGGCCAGTCGATGCGCGATGGCGCGCCCGATGCCGCGGCTGGCGCCGGTGACGAGCGCGACACGAGTGGGAGTGGCGTCGGACATGGGCTGGATTCTCCGAAAAAGGCCAAAGAAAGCGGGGCGCTCGCCGCGCCCCGTGGGGGTGTTTCAGTTTAGGGGACCAGCTCCTTCGCCGCCGCCGCCGCCGGCTCCTTCGCCGCCACCCGGACCGGGTTCTTAGCCACCACCCGGAATGGTGATCGGCCCGCGGGGCGTGCGACGCACGGTGTCCCTGGGCTTCTCTTCCTCGGCCTCTTCGGGTTCCTCGTCGGGCTGCGGCGCCGCGAACGCCGCCGCGCGAGCCCCGTCACGGCCCAGGGCCGAGAAGTCGACGGTGAAGGTGTCCGGCCCGACCTGGCCGTCGAGCTCCGACGCGCGGGCGACGGTGGGGGCGCTGGTGGCCACGCCGGCAAAGGAATAGTCGCCGCTGGAAAGGGGGATGGCCGACCAGCCCAAAACATACGCCTCGCCTGCGGTTTGGATGGCCAGGGCGACGGCCGAGAACTGGAGCGCGTCGCGGTCACGCTCGCGCAGGGCCTGCATGTTTTCCGCGCTCATGCCCGCCTGGTCGCTGATCGAGTTGAGCATTTGCTGGGCGGCCTCGATCATGCCCATTTCCTGCATGGCGTCGTAGATGGGCTTGGTCTTCTCGGGCCCGTTGCCTTTCAGGAACTCGACGAAGTTCACGCCCTCCATCAGGGCGTCGGCCTCTTCCTCGGTCATGCCCGTCAGTTCGGCCATGCGTGCGTTGATGGCGTCCTCGCCGCCGAACTGCTCTTCCATTGCGGCGATCTGGGCCTCGATCTGGGCGTTCATGCTCTCGGAGTCGAACTGTCGCGCCGCGCTCTGCATCGACGGCAGGATCGTGCCGATCTCGATGCCCTCGGCCCGCGCATCGGCCGCGAGGTACACCACGCGCACCTGCTCGATGGTGTCCACCGCGTCGTACCACTGCCCGCTGAATCGCAGGTCGTCCAGGATGGTCCGCGCGTCGGCGCTGAGCATCCCTTCGAGGGCCGCGTCGTCGCCCTTGGCAAAGGCGTCGGCGAAGCGGATCGCCGCCCGCACCATCGCCTCGTCGTCCTTGAGCACGCTGAGCCCGTCGGCCGCTTGCACGCGGGCGTCGATGCCTTCCATACTGGAGAG
>CAYGTM010000090.1:7809-8069 GCA_964352795.1 uncultured Phycisphaera sp. | reverse complement strand
TGCCAGCACCGGTCCGCACGATCTCCTGGCATGGTCCGGGCTTGTTGATCCGCTTCGGTGGGATCTTCAGCAGCGGGGCGAACTGCCTTGCCTTGGCGAGCATCTCACCCAGCGAGCGCGGCGGCTGGGGCTTGGTCAGTTCGGCGATGGTGGTCGCGATGGTTTCCAGCCCCTTGTCGCCCAGCGCCATCTCCCTGCGTCGATAGCTGCCGAAGGCGTTGATGAGGACGGGGTGGTCGCTGCCCTCGCCGTTGGGGAAG
>CAYGTM010000090.1:0-7799 GCA_964352795.1 uncultured Phycisphaera sp. | reverse complement strand
GGTGGGGTGTGATCTGCCTGGCCTTGGCGAGCCTCTCCCCCCGCGAGCGGTGCGGCGGGGGCTTGGCGAGTTCGGCGATGTCATGCACCGCTGAGACGGGCTGGGAAATCTCAAGAAGTTCTCCGGCTTGGCGGAGGGCATCCACAAAACTGCGCAGGTCGCCGTACATACCCTCAACCCTATGTCGACCAAGCCCCCCACTCGTGCCCTTGACGGGGAGCCCCGCAGGCTCCAGACTGTCGCAAGCACTCATCTACGGGACTGGCCTGGGTACTTCAAGGCCGTGGCGGGCAAGGAGCCCCGCGAGACGCTAGTGAAAGCCCTTGAACTCTCGGACGCGCCGGGCTTGGCCATCGACCTGGGGTGCGGCGAGGGTCGGGACACCGTCGCGCTACTGGCCCGGGGTTGGCGGGTACTGGCCATAGACGGTCACGAGATGGCCTTGGACCTGACCGCCCATCACCCCCGCCTGCCGGCCGGAGCGCGCCAACGGGTGGAACTGCGCCTCGCCGAGATGGAGACAGTGGAACTGCCGCCGTGCGACCTGCTCAACGCCAGCTTCAGCCTGCCGTTCTGCCGGCCCGACAGGTTCGATGAGCTGTGGGATCGCATCCACGCATCAATCCGGCCCGGCGGGCTGTTCGCGGGCCAGCTCTTTGGCGATCGTGACGCCTGGGCGAGCCTTCCCGATCGGAGTCACCAAAGCCGCCGGAGGGTGGGAGAGATGTTCCGAGGCCGTTACCAACTCGAGCACTTTCAGGAAGACGAACGAGACGGCCTGGACGCCAGTGGCAACGCCAAGCACTGGCACCTGTTCCATGTGATTGCCCGGCGCTGCCCGGATGGTGCAAACCCGAGCGGCCAAGGCCCAACAATCAAGACGGGGGGAACCTGCCCATGAGCGACGCCGTTGTGTCAATCCAGAACATCGAGAAGCGCTATGGCGGGTTTGGCAAGAAGGTCCACGCGCTCCGCGGAGTGTCGATGGATGTGCCCAGGGGCTCGATCTTCGGCCTGCTTGGGCCCAACGGCGCGGGCAAGAGCACGCTGGTGAAGATCCTCATCACTGCCGTCAAGCGGAGCGGCGGGAGCGGCACGCTGCTGGGCCAGCCGATCGGTCGCAAGGATGCGCTCACCAAGGTGGGCTACCTGCCCGAGCACCACAACCTGCCCAAGCACCTGACCGGGCGGCAGGTGATCGAGTTTTTCGGCGCGATGGGCAAGATGCCAAGGGCCGATCGCCGACGGCGGGCCGACGAACTGCTCGACCTCGTGCGCATGCGCGACTGGCACGATAAAAAAGTTGGCGGATACTCCAAGGGCATGCGGCAGCGCATCGGCATCGCCCAGGCGCTGGTGGCCGACCCGGACCTGGTGATCCTCGACGAGCCGACCGACGGCGTCGATCCGGTGGGCCGGCGCGACATCCGCAACGTGCTCCAGCAGATGCGCGACGAGGGCCGCACGGTGTTCATCAACAGCCACCTGCTAGGCGAGCTCGAGATGGTGTGCGACACGGTGGGCATCATGCACAAGGGCAAGGTGGTATCGATGGGCTCGATCGAGCAACTCACCGAGGGGATGCTGCGGTACGAGATCGAGGTCGATCGTCCCGAGCCGATGTCCTTGGTCGAGTCGATTCTCCAACGAGCCCCTCGCGCGAGCGAGGGGAATGCGGCCCGTTCGGAGGGCGCCACGCTCATCTCGGGTGAGACTATTGACGCGCAGGGCAACCGCCTGTGGATCGGCACGACCGACGCTTTGGCCATCCAGCCCGTGCTCGACGCGATCCGGGCCAAGGGCGGCATCATCAAGGAAGTGCGCACGCACCGGCCCTCGCTCGAAGACCTGTTCATGCAAGCCGTGGCCGATGACGACAGCCCGGGGGCGGCCAGAGGAAAGAACGCGGAGGTGCGCCCATGATGACCCAGACGCTGGCGTTGCTGGTGGACGCGTACCGCGAGTTGTGCGCGAAAAAGTTGTTCTGGATCACGATGGTGCTGAGCGTCGTGGTCGTGGCGGCCTTCGCGATGGTGGGGATCAACGAGAAGGGGCTCACGTTCCTGTGGTTCCAAGTTCCCGCTGATGCGTTCGGGGTGACACTCACCAGTGAAACCTTGCCGCGCGGGTTGCTCTATCGGTTCATGTTCGCCAACCTGGCCGTGCCGTTCTGGCTGAGCTGGGTGGCCATCGTGCTGGGGCTGATCTCGACGGCCGGCATGATCCCCGATCTCATCCAGAGCGGCACCATCGAGGCGGTCCTGAGCCGACCGATCGGTCGCGTGCGGCTGCTGCTGACCAAGTTCGTCGGCGGGCTGCTGTTCATGGCGTTGCAAGTGACGATCTTCAGCCTGTTGGCTTTCCTCGTCATAGGCATTCGCGGTGGGTCGCTGGCGTGGGAGGTCTTCCTGGCGGTGCCCATCGTGGTGGCAATGTTCAGCTACTTATTCTCGATCTGCGTGCTGCTGGGCATGGTGACAAGATCAACGATTGCGGCGTTGCTCCTCACGCTCTTGGTGTGGTGCGCGATCTTCATCATCAACATGGGCGACGCGATCGCCGTGAGCATGCACGAGCAGACCAAATCCAAACTCCGCGTGGAACAGGCTCGGATCGAACGCATGGAGCGCAACGCCACGCTGGCGATCCTCAACGATCTGAACGAGCAGCGGGCAGCCGACGGCCAAGAGCCGCTGGAGAGCCATGAGCCCACCGACGAGGAGCTGACCACCCGCGACATCCGCATTGCACCAAAGCGGAGCGAGATCACCGAGATCGAGTCGAGCGAACGGCTTGCCCACAAGTGGCGTACCGGCATTTACCTGGGCAAGACCGTGCTGCCCAAGACGCAGGAGACCATCGGCCTGCTCGACCGCTGGACCGTGGACCAGGACGCCATCCGCGAGTTGGGCGGGCCCCCTCCCGAAGATGATGCGCTCAAGGTCCGGGCCGAGGGCCAGCAAGCGACCGAAGACGCCTACGAGAACCGCCCGCTGTGGTGGATCCTGGGCACGAGCTTCGCCTTCGAGGCGTTCATTCTGGGACTCGCTCTGGTGATCTTCAAGCGACGCGATTTTTAAGAGTTTGCAAAGGGCGGGCGACGCAACCGCAGGCCCGGTATGCTGGGCGATGCTGAAACTCGCCACGACGCTCTGCGCACTGCCGTTGCTCGCCCTCACCGCCCATGCCCAGATTCGCGTGGGCACATGGAACATCACTTTTTATGACGGCGAGCCCGAGCTGGACGGCATTTTTCGCACCGCCCTGTTCGACGAGTTCAACGGCCGTCGCTTCCGGCCCGACGTGCTGCTGATCCAGGAAATCAACGGGCAGACGGGCACGCTGCACCTGATGGGCGTGCTCAACAGCGACTCGCGCGGCGGGCAGGATTGGGTACGGGCACCGTTCTTCGATGGTTCGGGCACGATCGATACCGCGGTGTACTACCGCACGAGCAAGGTCAGCGGCGTGACGGCCACGCTGGTGTCGCCCGGCCGGCCCGCGCCCGACCACCCGCGCAATCTGACGCGATACCAACTCAACCTCACCGGGTACGACGCGCCGGAGGCCACGCTGGTGATCTACAACACGCACATGAAGGCGGGCAGCACGACCTCCGACGAGCAGCGGCGGCTCGACGAGGCCGTGGCGTTTCGTGCCGATGCCCAGACTTTGCCCGAAGGCACGCACTTCCTGATTGCAGGCGACCTGAACGTGAAACGGTCGACCGAGCCCATGTATGTCGAGCTGACCGAGAGCCGCACGAACGACAACGGCCGCGTGTTCGACCCCATCGCCACGCCGGGCGAGTGGGTCAACAACCCCGCGTTCGTGTTCGTCCACAGCCAGGACCCCATCACGCAGATGGACGATCGGCTGGACCAGATTCTCGTGAGCGACGACCTGATCGACGGCGATGGGCTCGACTATCTGGGCGATTGGACGACGCCGTTCAGCACGAGCACGTTCGATGATCCGAATCACAGTTATCGAAGCTGGGGCAACGACGGCACGAGCTTCAACTTCTCGCTGCGCCGCCGGGGCAACCGCATGGTTGGCGAGGCGATCGCCAACGCGCTGTACGATTCGACCGGGGGGCTGAGCGGGCATATCCCGGTATATCTCGACCTGCTTCTGCCGGCCAAGGCCACCTCGCAGCCTCGGCTGAACTTCGGGCGGGTGACGGTCGGTTCGCCGGTGTCGTTGGAACTGATCGTGTCCAACGCGGGCGATGCGGCGCTGTGGGGTCGGGACGACACCATCGCCGCGCCCAACGGGGGCATCCAACCGTTGCGGTACGTCCTCGTTCCCGACGGCGACATCCAGGTGCCGGGGGGCGAGTTCGCCGACGAGGCGGGCGGCGGCTCGAACGCGCACGAGATCATCGTCGACACATCGGTCGTTGGCCCGTTCGAGGCGTTCGTTCGCATCGAAAGCAATGACCCCGATCAGCCCGTGCGTTCGGTGCGCGTCGTGGGAGGGGTGGTCGCCTGCGTGGCCGACCTGGACGGTGACGGCGCACTCACCGTGTTCGACTTCCTGGCCTTCCAGAACCTGTTCGATGCGGGCGACGCGGCGGCCGACTTCGACGGCGACGGCGAACTGACCATCTTCGACTTCCTGGCGTTCCAGAACCTGTTCGACGCGGGCTGCTGAAACTGTCTTGAGCCGCAGCCGGACCTACTTGAGCCAGGCGTCATCAAAGGCCATGCCCTGCGCGAGGGTCGACGCATCGCCCCGCTCGAGCATCCCGGCCACGGGATAGGCGCAGTAATCCAGCGCGAACGCGCCGGCGGGGCGGTGGTTGCCGCTGGTGCCAAGCCCGCCGAAGGGCAGCTTGCTGCTGGCGCCGGCCGTCGCGCAGTTGAGGTTCACGCAGCCGGCGCGGGCGTCGGCCATGAAATCGTGCAGCAGGCCCTCGTCCTTCGTGAAGATGCTCGCGGCCAGGCCGTAGCGCGTGGCGTTCACCTGCTCGATGCCTTCTTCGTACGAATCGACCACGCTGAGGCGCATCATGGGGCCGAAGACCTCGACATCACATCCCGCGTCATCGGTGTCGCCCGCGGTGAAGCGATCGACGCGGATCACGCTCGGGCTGATGTAGGAGCCATCGGGCAGGGAAGCCGGCGCGGTGGCCTGCATCAAAATCTCGCCGCCCTGCGTGGCCGCTCGGGTCTGAAAGTTGAGCACCGCATCGCGGGCGGCGTCGTCGATGATCGGGCCCATGAACACCGGCGCGTCGCTCCGCGGCGGGCCGATGACCATCGACGCGGCGATCTTGAGGATCGCGGGGATGATTTGGTCGGCGACCTTCTTATGCACGATCAAGCGACGGCCGCAGGTGCAACGCTGGCCCGTGGTGATGAACGCGCCGCGCGCGATCTCGATGGCCGCCTGCTTCAGGTCGGCGTCGGGCATGACCAGCACGCCGTTGTTGCCGCCCATCTCGAGCGCGACGATGCGGCCTGGCGTGTCGAGGTTGCTCTCGAGGATCTTGCGTCCAACAGGCCACGAGCCCGTGAAGGCGATGCCGTCGACATCTCGATGGTTCACCAGCCGGCTGGCCACGTCGGCCTTGCCCTGCACCAGGTTCACCACGCCCTTGGGCGCGTCGGCCTCGTCCAGGGCCTGCTGGAGCAACTCGATGATGAGTTGGCCGACGGCGGGCGCTTTGTCGCTGGGCTTGAGCACCACGGTGTTGCCCATCAGCAGCGCGGGCACGATGTGGCCGTTTGGTAAGTGGGCCGGGAAGTTGAACGGCCCCACCACCGCCATCACGCCGTGGGGGCGGAACCAGCAGCGGCCTTCCTTCTTGTCGCCCAGGTCGAGTGAGAAGCCCGCGACGCGTTGGCGGCCGGTGTGGGGACCGCTCTCGAGCGTGATGTCGACCTTGCCCGCCAGTGCCGAGGCCTCGCCCTTGCAATCCCATATCGCCTTGCCGGTTTCTTGGGCGATGAGGTCGGCGATGTCGCCGGCCCGCTCCTGCACCAGGGCCTTGTAGCGAAGCAGCACATTGGCCCGCTTTTCGATGTCCCACCGGCTCCACGCGCGCAGGGCGTCACGGGCGGCGGCGACGGCCCGGTCGGCGTGCTCGACCACCGGCGCGCCCGACCACACGACGCGGCCGCGCTGCGCGGGGTCGTACGACACCAGCGTGCTGCCATCGATGGGTTCGTATCGCCCGCCGATCAGGTTGCTGGGCCGGTTATCAAGAGTGGCGGTAGCGGCGAGGGCGGCGTGGGGGGTCATCCGGCGTTCTTCCTCCGAGTGGGCTTGGCGGTGGTCTTCTTCGCGGTCTTCTTGTGCGCGGCGCGCTTCTTTGGTGTTTCGAGCGATGGCGTCTCGAGCGTGGGCATGGGGTCGATCACCGTGCAGGCCACCTCGTCGCCCTCGTCGGCACCGAGCGCCTCGATCACGTCCTTGGGCAGGCACAACGCCTCGCCCTTGCGCGCGAACGGTGTCTGGAGGGCAATGTATTCGCCCTCGCCGTCGAGCACGCTCACGATCGCCATGCCCTTGCACGCGGCGGCGGCGGCGGCCTTGCCGAGCTTCATGGTGTGCGTCGAGCGCACGATGGGGATGTCGTCGGTCATGGCCTGGAGGTGCGGCCCGCCGTCGAAGGGATCAATGACCCCCTGGTAGCGGAAGCCCAGCTTCTCGAGCATCTTGCGGGCGGGCACGGTGTCCTTGCCTACCTGGCCCACGCCCTGGCGGGCCTTGGGCGGCAGCAGGGTGAGGTAGATGTCCTCGCGTGGCAGCAGCGTGAACATGAACTCGCGGCTGTACTGGCAGAAGCGGTCGGCCTCGTCATAACTCAGGTTGATGAACCGACGGCCCAGGGCGTCCCAGAACTGGTTGTCGCCCGAGTCGCTGATGGGGGCCATCATCTCGGCCAGCACATGGTCGGCGAAGTGCTGGCGGTTGAGCCCCATGAAGTGGAAGCGCACGAAGCTCAGCAGGCGGCCCAGCTTGCCCTTGTGGGCCCGGTAGGCCGGCTGGAGGATCAGCCCGCCGATCTCGGTGGGGCTCGATTCATCCAGGTGCAGCGTGGCGACGGTGTGGGTCATGCCCGTGTGCAGGCTCTCGCTGAAGAAACGCCGCTCGGTGATCTTGAAGCCGACATTCGGGTTCCCCGGCCCGCCCATCGCGCTGACCAGTTGGCTCGAGCCCAGCACGGCCCCGGTCTCGGTATCTTCGAGCACGAACACGAAGAGTTCGCTTTCGCTCAGGGTCTTCTTGAGCGAGAGCGGCTTGCCGTCGCTCTTGATGTCCTTGAGCGGCGGCTCGCCCCGGCCCACATGCTTGAAGCAATCGCGGCTGCGCAGGATCTTCTCGGTGATGATCTCGCGGTCTGGCGGCAGGTTGATGAAGTGGACCATCCGCGCCAACTTCAGCAGCGTGTCAACGTCCTCGATCTTGGCCCGGCGGATGATGTGCATGCGTTAGCTCGCCACTTTTGCCATGGCCCGCTCCACCACCTCGAACACCCGCGGCCAGTCCTCCAGCTTCATCACGCCGATGGGCGGCAACATGCGGACGTGGTACGGACCGTGCCCGCACCAGAACAGCACCACGCCCTCCTCGAAGCAGGCCTTGCACGCGGCCATCACCTTCTTCTGGTCGCCGCCGAAGGGGGTGAAGCGCATCATGCCGCCCTCGCCGCCGACGAGTTCCTTGGTAAACAGTGCGGGCGGGAACCACTCGGGGTGCCGGGCCATCATCGCCTTGACCTGCTCGCGGAAGGCGGCGTGGTGCCGGGCGATGAGGCCGTCATCCCCGTAATACGACTGGCCATGGGC
>CAYGTM010000089.1:7337-8081 GCA_964352795.1 uncultured Phycisphaera sp. | reverse complement strand
GGGTGTTCATCGACGTGCCCGAACTCGACGCCAGCGTGAGTATCCGGCTTTTGGACGCGCGATCGACCAAGCGGCAGCCCGATGAGCGGGCCTTCGACCTGGGAGACTCCATGTCTCGGTACGGAGTGCGCCTGAAACGCGACCTCGACGTGATGCACGCCAGGCGGCCGACGGAGGAACAATGAGGGCCTTGTGTCTTGCCGTGTTGTTCGCGGCCTGCTTGATGATCACTTCCGCGGCGCGCGCCCAGATGGCCACCGGCGCGCACGCCGACGGCAAGCGGGCAGAGGAGCACGCCTGGGCCGTCACGCCCTCGGTCGTGTCGAGCGAGTGGGGCTTGTGGCACATCCCCCCTCGCTTCGGTCGCGGAGGCGCTCACGATGGCGCGGTGCGCATCGTCGATTCACTCGAACGCCAGCCGGCGGTAATTGCGGCTGCGGGCGGGCGCGTGTGGATGGCCTTCGCCGGCACGGGCAATCAGGCAGGCTACGGCCTGCTGACCGCCGCCGTGCAGCGCGGCGCCATCGATGGCACCTGGTTCACGGGTTCGGGCGGGCGGCTTGCCACCGCAGCGTTCCTGGCCACCAAGGGCAAAATCGTGGCGATGGGCGCGGGCCCGCGCGGGCCAGCAGCGCTCGTCGAGCACACCGGCGAACCCGACCAACTCGGCGGGCTCGACGGGGGGACCTGGCTCTAGCCCCGCGGGCCGGGCCGGCTCGCGGGGGCCCGGCCAGCGGGTCAGGG
>CAYGTM010000089.1:6363-7327 GCA_964352795.1 uncultured Phycisphaera sp. | reverse complement strand
CCGACCACCTCGCCTGGCGCGAACGCGGAACCTGGCGATGGGCCAACGGGCCGGTCCTGATCGACGGGCCCCGTCCATCGGCCGTCGGCGTGCTCTCGGACGGCGCCGTGTGCCTGGCGGCCGTCGGCGAAGGTTCCATCCACGTCTGGCGCGCGGGGTTGCCTGAACATGAACCCGAATCGGGCGGCTACGAACTCATCGAGCCCGACGCGATCCTCGAACCGAACCCATCGAGACGCGATGAGCAAGCACCACCGACGAACCTGGCATGGTCGCACGAGATCGTTCAGGCCAACACCGGCCATGGCGCGCGGATCGTGGCGGGGCCGATCGGCATCGGCTCGCGGATCGTGCTCGCGTTGGAACTAGGCGCCCAGGTCCACATCATCGAGATCGACGGGACCGATTCGCGTGCGGTGTATGAGGCCCCGGCGGGTGGGGTGGCGTTGCTCGGCGCATCGCGGCGCGGGCTCGTCGTGCGGCTGGCCGACGACGCCAAGAGCGTCCAAGGCCGCGCGGCCACGAGGCTTGTGCTCGATGAGTTCTCGCTCGACACCGGGCGTGTGTATTACCAGGGTCCAGCCGTGTTCGACGGGCCGGTGTCGCCCAGCGATATCCGCATTTTGTTGGTGCTGATGGTGCTGGTGAGCGCCACGCTGCTGCTGTTCGTGGTGCGAACGTCCAACGAGGCCAAGCCGTTCGTGCCGCCCAGCGGGTGCGTGCTGGCCCCGCCCATGCCCAGGCTGATGGCTTCGGTGGCCGACGGGCTGCTGGCCTTCCTTCTGGGCGGCGAGTTGGCAAGGCTGCTGCCCGAGGGCTGGCTGGCCATGCGCATCGGGGCCGACGTGCTCGACTTCGCCCCGCTGCTAATGGCCCTGGTCGTGGGATTCGTGACGGCTTCGGTGCTCGAGGCCGCCTTTGGGCGCACGCCCGGCAAGTTAGTTTTCGGGCTGCTCGTCTCTCG
>CAYGTM010000089.1:0-6353 GCA_964352795.1 uncultured Phycisphaera sp. | reverse complement strand
GTAAAGTGGCTGCTGCCGTTGGTGGCCCTGGCGGGGGCGATGAGCCCGGCCCTGCGGCATCGAGGCGACAGCCTGGCCGGCTTGGGCGTGGTGGGTGAGGTTGGCGACGCGGGCAAGGGACATTCCGATCAAGATCGGAACCCCGACGACCGATAGCGATCCGGGCACGCCACTTGCGGGCCCCACCGCGGAGGCGTTGTGTCCGCCGAAAAGAGCCCTGTCAAGCCGGAACCCAAGGAAGCCCCGGGCAAAGACCCGGTGGTGACACCATGGCGTGATATCTGGCAGGTGCCGACGCTTGGAATCTCGGTTGCGGCACTGGTTATCGGGCTTTCAATGACCGTCCTGTATCGTCCCACGCCCGATTACGCCTCCTTGCTGGCCGGGGCCGAACGCCGGATCAATGCCCGCCGGTACGTCGAGGCCCTGGACGTTCTGAACGGCAAACTCGGGCCGTTGCTCGATCGAAGCTCGTTCACGCCAGAGTATCGCCGGCGTTTCCACGGCCTGCGTGCGCGTGCGTTGGCGTTGGGGCAGGCCGAACTGGCCGTTCGGCAAGAGGCCAACGACCGCAACATCGTGGCCGAATATCGGGAGGCCGAGCGCCAAGGCGCGGTGCTTGATGCCCAGGATGCGTTCTTTCTGGGGCAGGCATATCTGGGGCTCGGGCAGGTGGAACCCGCGCTGGCACGGGCCGACGCCATGCCGGCGGTGGAGCGGCCCAAGCGGCATGAGCTCTACCGGATGGCGATTGCCCAGCCAGATCTCAGCACGCCGGGAGGGCGGGACACCCTGATCGATCTGGTGTCCCGGTTCGTTTCGGACCCCACCTTGGGCATCAACGACCGGGCTTGGGCGGAACTCAACCGGGCCCGAGTGCTGGCGGCCACGGGCGACTTCGCGGGCGTGGTGGATCGCCTGCTGCGGTCGTACCCGCAATGGGCCCAGGCGAGCGGCGAACGGCGAGCGGCGTTGAGCATCGAACTGGGGTCGGCCCAACTGGAACTAGGCGATATCGAGTCGGCACGCGCTTCGCTCGAACTGGGCGAGAAGCTGGCCGAGCCGCAGTCGAGCGAGCGCGGGCAGGCCATCGTAATGCTCGGGCGGCTGGACGAACTGGCTGGCAATCCGACGGACGCGCGAGATCGGTACCAGCGGGTGCTGCGCGAACTGGGGTGGGCGCCCGCGGCACAGGCGGCGCGGTTGGGGCTGGCCGAGGTGTACGCGGCCGAGGGCGAGGCCGATCTTGCCCTGGACCTCTTCCAGGAAGCCATCGCCGAACTGCGAGAGAGCGGGCCGGGCGGCGGCGTGGACGCGGCGGTGCTCGAAAACGCGCTGCTCATGCAGCACCAGAACCAGGCCTCGGCGGGCCACGCGACCGAAGCCCTGCGCTACGCGCGAATGGCCGAGCGCGTCCGCGACGGCGAGCGTTCGCCGGAAATGGTGCTGGCACTGGCCGACGCGAACAACGCCGTGGCCGAAGAGATGATCGGCGACGCGGGTGGTGACGAGGACGGCCACGCCGATCGGCTGCTGATGGACGCGGCGACGCGCGAGGAGGTGCGCACGCATCTTCGATCGGCGGGCGGGTACTACGCCTTGCACGCCGACCTGGTGACGCTGGATGAGCAGGCCTTCGAGCGGAGCACATGGCTGAGCGCGGTGAGTTTTGATCGGGCCGGAGATCTGAACCTGGCCGAGCAGAAGCTGACGACGTTCGTGACGGCCATCAGCGAGAGCCCCATGCGGGCCGAGGCGCGGTATCGGCTAGGTCGGATATATCAGGCCCGCAGCCGGCACTCGGCGGCGGAAGAGGCGTTCCGAACATTGATCGAGGACGCGAACAATCCCGACACGGGCAAGGGCGTCGGGCCGTTCGCGCTGAAATCGTATGTACCCCTGGCTCAAACCTTACTTGCGGACGCCGACCCCGAGAACGACCGCGAGGCGATGGTGCTGCTCGAGCGCGTGCTGGCCGGCGGGCTGGTGGGCCCCACGAGCGAGGAGCATCGCACGGCATTGGTCGAGCTGGGGACATTGCATTATCGCGCGGGGGAGTACGTCCGCGCGATCGAGCGATTGCGCGAGGCGCAGGCCCGCTACGAGGGCGAGAGGCTGGAACAACAGATTCGCTTCAGGCTGGCCGACGCCTTCAGGCTTGAAGCCGAACGCATCGGCACTTCGTTGACGCAGGCCATGCCCGGCAGCGAACGCCGCGAGTTGCAGCGCGTGCGCGAGGAGCGGTTGCGGACGGCCATCGATGAGTTCGGGAAGGCACGCGACGGTCTGGAGAAAGTGCGCGATCCCTCGGCGTCGGAGCGTGAGTCGCTTCGGAGCGCGTACTTCTTCCTGGGTTCGTGCGCGTACGACCTGGAAGATTACGAGCTGGCGGTAAAGCATTACGCCGCGGCGCACGCGAAGTATTCGGGAGATCCGGCGGCGCTGGTGCCCTTGATCCAGATCGTGAGTGCGCGGTTGCAGCAGGGCGAACTGGCGTTAGCGCGGGCGGCCAACGAGCGAGCCCAGCGGCTGTACCAGAGCTTCCCTGACGAGGTGTGGAACGATTCGGCGTTGCCGATGACGAGGGACGACTGGCAGCGGTGGTTCCAGGCGAGCGAGCGGCTGGCGACGGCGGGGGGATGAGTCCTCAGGCGCGGGTCACTTCGACCTTGCCGCCGGCGGCGTCTTTGATGGCGTAGCCCATTTCTTTCAACTCATCACGAATCGCGTCGGATGCGGCGAAGTCCTTGTTTTCTCGGGCGGCCTTGCGTTGCTCGAGTTTTTCGATGACGGCGGGGTCTGGGGTGAGGCCGGGGGCGAAGAGCCCGATGGAAGTGTCGGCTGATTCGGGGCGTTCGAGGGAGAGCACGCCGAGAACATCGTTGAGTAGCTCCAAAACTTCGGCGTCGGCCTTGGTCGGCTCGTTAATCTCCCACACCATCGAGTTGATTGCGGCGACGGCAGCGGCGATGTTGAGGTCGTCGTTCATCGCAGAAGCGAACCCATTGCGTGCGAGTTGTGACGCCGGGCTTGCCTCGCCCTGTTGCTTGGCCTGATACACCCGCCGCCACCGCTCGATCATCCGCTGGCTGTCCTTGAGCAACTGCTCGGTGAAGTCGGCATTCGTGCGGTAATGCGTGCGAATCAACGCCAGACGCAGCGCCGCGGGCTCGACGCCCTTGGCGAAGAAGCCTCGTGCCGTGAAGAAGTTGCCCTTGCTCTTGCTCATTTTCTGGCCGTCAACCAGCAGGAAGCGGGTGTGCAGCCAGTGGCGTGCGAATGGCGCGCCGCTGGGGTTGGCGTTGAAGGCGCAGCAGCTCTGGGCGATCTCGCACTCGTGGTGGGGGAAAATGTTGTCTTCACCTCCCGTGTGCAGGTCGATGAGCGGCTGACCATCAGGCACGTTTCCATCAGGGAATGCGGCCTTGGCGAGCACCTCGAAGGCCATGGCCGAGCACTCGACGTGCCAGCCGGGGTAGCCGTTGCCCCAGGGGCTTGGCCATTGCATGAGGTGGGTCGCGTCTTCCTTCCAGAGCAGGAAATCGGCGGGGTGGCGCTTGGCTTGCTGGTTGGTGTCGTCGAGACGGCCGCCAGCGCCCGATCGCAGTGCGTCGATGGTGTTGCCGCTGAGTTTGCCGTAGGCGTCGAAGGCGTTGACGCTGAAGTAGACGGCGCGGCTTCCCGCTTCGCCGGTGACGTAGGCGCAGTCGCGGGCGATGAGGCGCTCGATGAGCGTGACCATGGACGGCACATAGGCCGTGGCGCGCGGCATCATGGCGTCTTCGCTGGCAACCTTAAGGCCGAGCTTCTTTGCGTCCTCGATGAACCTATCGGCGTAGAAGTTGGCGATGGCGTAGGGGTCGGCGGGGTCGATGTCGGCGCCCTTGGGCAGTGTGCCTGCCTTCTTGGCTTCGAGCAACCGCGTGCGGGCGGCGTCCATCTTGTCCTGGCCGCCGCCGTCGGCCCGGTCGTCGTCGGTCATGTGGCCGACGTCGGTGATGTTCATGGCGTGCCTCACCGTGCGCGGGCCGGTGTGTTCCTTGCCTTCGGCGTCCTGGATGGTGCAGAGCGGGCTCTGGAGCCAGCGGCGGAGCAGGTCGGCGATCAGGAACGCCCGGAAGTTGCCGATGTGGGCGTCGTCGTAGACCGTCGGGCCGCAAGAGTAGAAGGTGACCTCGCCCGGATTCGTGGCACGGAATGGCTCGACGCGCTTCGTGAGGGTGTTGTACAGGTGCAGGGTGCTGGCCATCAGCGATCATAGAGCGAACGCGACGGCGTATGCTGGCTGGTGAGCGAGCCGAAGCGGCATAGACAGGTTTCGTTTGAGTTCCTGGGCACCGGCGTGTCCAGCGGCGTGCCGGTGATCGGCTGCTCGTGCCTCACCTGCACCAGCGATGACCCCAAGGACAATCGCCTGCGCTGCTCGGCGGCGCTGCGGTTTGGCGATGACCGGGGCGAGGAGCGGACCATCCTGTTCGACGCGGGGCCCGATCTTCGCCAGCAGGCGCTCAGGGCCGGGCTCGAGCGTGTCGACGCGCTCTTCTTCACCCACAATCATGTTGATCATACATGGGGGCTCGACGAGCTCCGCCGCTTCAACACGCTGATGGAAGGGCCGGTGGACATCTACGGCAACGACCACACGCTGGAGTTCCTGCGCCGCGTGTACGGCCACATCTTCGACGCGAAGAAGAACGTGCAGCCGAGCTATGTGGCCAGCGTCATCCCCCACCGTTTACTGCCGCTGGTGCCCGAGGAGATGTTCGGGCTGCGGATCACGCCCATCCCGTTGTTGCATGGGAAGCTGCCGGTGCTGGGGTTCAGGGTGGACGCGGCGCACCCGACGGTCGCGGGGCGCACTGGCATGGATGACCTACTGCCGCTGGCGTATTGCACCGACGTTTCGGGCATCCCGCCCGAGAGTTGGCCGTTGCTGGAGGGGCTCAAGACGCTCGTGCTCGGGGCGCTGCGGCCGCGCAAGCACCCCACACACTTCTCGATCGACGAGGCCGTCGCGGCGGCGGAGAAGATTGGGGCCCAGGAGACCTGGTTCATCCACATGAACCACGAGGTGCGCCACGAGCCGGTGGATCGGGCGCTGCCCGGTGGGATTCGGCTGGCGTGGGACGGGCTGGTCTTGCCGCAAACGCGGGCGGAGGAGCGGAGCGAGGGCGAGTGGGCGCTGGGGTGGCGGGAGTAAGAGGAAGAGTGGGATAACCACAGAGGCACAGAGACACAGAGTTCAGATGAGAAGAGCAGGATGTTGCGAGAGGCCCGAAGCGCGCACCCCACCATCCCCCGCTCAATCCGATCTCTGTGCCTCTGTGTCTCTGTGGCTATCCGACTCCGGATCACTCCGCCGCCAGATGGATGCTGATCCGCCCCACCCTCACGCCCAGACGCTCCTCGATCTCGGCGATCAGGTCGGGGTCGCGGACGCCGGCCATGACGCGGTCGCTCAGGTCGCTCGGCAGGTCGGCCATCGAGCCGTCTACGGCTATTAGGTGGGCGTGCTCGTCGGTGATGGCGTCGAAGCGGGTGGGGCCGCCGGGGGTGGCCAGCTTGCGGCACAGGCCGCGTTGGGTGAGGGTCTCGAGCGTGTTGTAGACGGTGGCCAGCGAGATGGTCCCGTCGCCCCCCCCACTGGCCCCCGCAGAACCCTTGACGGCGTCATAGATGGCCTCGGCCGTGGGGTGCTCGCGGCTGGCGGCCAGGGCGGCGTAGACCACCTGCCGCTGGCGGGTGCAGCGCAGGCCGTGGGCGGCGAAGAGGGCGCGGTGGTCGGCGTGGGGGTCGGCCTCTGGGCTGGTCGGGTTGTGGATGGCCTCAGACATTGGAAGGATTCTAGGAATGGAGGCCAATGGCGGACGAGCGGGCCGTGCAACGGGTTATCACCCCGGCGGCGGAGCGGATGACGACCAGTCGGGGGCCGCAGACGAGCGGTCCTGACAGGCTCGGAAGCTCTCCCGAGCGACTCGGGAGCTCTCCTGAATGACTCGGAAGCTCTCCTGAGCGACTCGGGAGCTCTCCTGAATGACCGGGAAGCCCTCCTGAGTCATCGAGGAGCTCTCCCGAACCGTTCGGGCGGCGGTCCGAGAAGGGGTGGCGGCTCAGTCGTTGATGGAAAAGCCGTGGCCGGGCAGGTAGACGAAGCTGAAGCCCTGAAATGGCCAGGCCCGGTCGCGGTGGGCGATGTGCTGACCGCCCATCGATTCAACGTAGGCGACGAAGCGTTGGTCCTCGGCGGTGATGAGCCACTCGGCGAGCAGGGCGCCGGGCACGATGGCGGCCAGGGCCAACCCACCCACGAGGGCGACCGTGCCCGCCGAGATGGAGCGGTGCGCGGGCGGGCT